>CANJKG010000005.1 GCA_947474775.1 Caulobacteraceae bacterium
CGATCTCGACCGCAGGCTGGCGGTCTCGATCACACACACCAACATGGACGCCGACCCGGAGGGCTTCATCGGGGTTGCCGACGCCGTCCGCGCCGTCGCCGCCTAGATTTTCGCTCATGGGTATTTCGCCACGCCTACGCCCATTCGCCCGGAGGCATGCGATAAGGCCGGTCGTGAAACGCGCCCGACCACCCTGCATTCCGATGATCGGCCTGGCCGTCCTGTCCCTGGCCTGGGGGACGATAGCGACCGCCCAGACCCCCGCCGACTTGGAACTGGCCAAACGCCTTGTGGGCGCCTGGCGCCTGGTGACGGTGAGCGCGGCCGCCACCGGCCCGCAGTCGCCCGACGGCGCGCCGATCGGGCTGATCATCTACGACGCCAGCGGCGCCATGTCGGCCCAGGTGGTGCGCAACACCAACCGCAACCGCCGTGCGGGAGCAATCTGGACCGGTCCGGAAGCCGTCGCCGCGATCGAGGACTTCTCGTCCTACTTCGGGACCTACACCGTCGACGCCGCGAAGGGGACGATCACCCATCACAAGCAGGCGGTGCTCAACCCTGATCGCTCGCTCCTGGTGGTGCGGCAATACCAGTTCAAGTCCGACGACCTGCTGGTCCTGACGCCGCTGAACCAGCCGACCAAGCACCTGACCTTCCAGCGGATGAAGAAACCCTAGGCCGCCGCCCGCGTGCGGACCGCCCAGGCCACCCCCGCGGTCACCACCAGGCTCGCGGCGAGACCGCAGAGGCCGAAGGCGAAGTCGCCGGACACCTCGCGCAGGTAGCCCACCAGCACCGGGCCGATGACGCCGCCCACATGGCCAACCATGCTGACCAGTCCCACCACGCCGGCCCCCGCCACGCCGGGGAAGATCAGGGTCGGCAGGCTCCAGTAGGCCGGCAGAGCGATGTAGAGCGCGACCGCCGCTACGGAGAGCGCAATCAGGGCTCCAATGGGCGACGTCGAAAACCCGCAGGCCACCAGGGCCGCGCCGGCCGCCAGCGCGGCGACTGCGGCTTTCGACCCCATCGATCCCTTGTTCGAGAAACGCAGCGCGTAGATCAGCATGGCCGTGCTCGCCAGCACGTATGGGATCGCCGAGGCCAGGCCCATGTGCTCTTCGGCGAAGCCGAAGCGGTGGATGATCTGCGGCGCCCACAGGTTGAGCCCGTAGATGCCCATGATGATCCCGCAGTAGCCGATGCTCAGCGCGATCGCGACCGGGTTGGCGATGCCGGACAGGGCGTCGCCTAGGGTGTGTCGCCCGTGCGACGGCTGGTCGGATCCCAGGGCGCCGTTCAGCCACCGCCGTTCGTCGTCGGTCAGCCAGGTCGCCGTGTCCGGCCGGTCGGAGAGCCCCCAGAACGCCACGAAGGCGAGGATCACCGCGGGCACACCCTCGACCAGGAAGATCCACTGCCACCCGCTGAACCCGAGGACCCCGTCCAGGCCCATCAGCGCCGCCGACAACGGGAATCCGGCGGCGAGAGCGACGGGGTTGGCGATCAGCAGCAGGGTGGTCATCCGCGCCCGATGCGCCGGCGGGAACCACAGGCTGATGTAGAAGATCGCGCCGGGGAAGAAGGCCGACTCCGCCGCGCCCAGCAGGATGCGCACCACATAGAAGCTGGCGGGGTTCCAGATGAACGCCATGCTCATGGCCAGCAGGCCCCAGGCGAGCGCCATGGCCATCATGATCGTGCGGCCGCCGAACCGGCTGATCGCTACTGTCCCGGGAATCTGCAGGGCCAGGTAGCCCACGAAGAACAGCGAGCCGCCCAGGCCGAACACCGTCGGGCTGAATCCCAGCTCCTCGTTCATGGTCAGCGAGGCGAAGGCGATGTTGGTGCGGTCGATGTAGGACACGAAATAGAGGGCGGCCAGGATCAGGCCCACGCGGCGCGCGACCTTGCGCATCGTCCTGGTCTCGATGTCCGCGTCCACGCCCACCCCCCTGGTCGCGCTTCCTTTTGCCTTAACCGAACTCCGTGCTCATACTCGCGGAGGAAGCTCCGGCCGCCATCGGCCCGCGCGAGCCAGATGATGCATGACATGAACCCCGATAGCTCAGACGAGATCAAGGTGTTCTGGCAGCCCGGTTGCACCAGCTGCCTGCGGACCAAGGAGTTCCTCACCCGCCACCAGGTGCCGTTCACCTCGGTGAATGTGATGGAGCATGGCTTCAAGGACCTCACCCGATTCGGTCTGCGTCAGGTGCCCATCGTCACGCGTGGCGACCACTGGGCCAACGGTCAGGTCCTGGAGGACGTCGCCCGGCTCACCGGGATCACGCTGAAGAAGTCAAAGCTGCTCTCTCCGCCCGAGCTCCAGGACAAGCTCGTGGACATCCTGCGCGGCGCGCGGCGTTACCTGGATCAGATCCCGGAGACGGACCTGACCCGCAACCTCCCCGACCGGCCGCGCAGCTATGCCGACCTGGTCCACCACATCTTCAACGTCGCCGACGCCTTGCTGGAGCATGAGCGAGGCATCCCGCTGGTCTACGCGTCCTACAACCGCACCCCGGAATCCGGCAAAGGCGACAAGGCCTCGCTCTGCGCCTACGCCGACGAGATGATCGCAGGCGTCCAGCGCTGGTGGGAGCAGGGCGGCTCGGCCAAGGACTTCTCCCTCCCCGCCGACGTCTACTACGGCCGCCAGACCCTGCGGGACTATCTGGAGCGCACCACCTGGCACTGCGGCCAGCACACACGCCAGCTGATGATGGTGCTGGAGACGATGGGCCTCACGCCCGACCGTCCGCTTGGCCCCTCGACCTTCGCCGGCCTGCCCATGCCCGAGAAGGTCTGGGACAGCTGAGCTACTGGCTCAGTAGATCTCGAACAGCCCGGCCGCGCCCATGCCGCCGCCGATGCACATGGTGACGACGCCGTACTTGGCCTTGCGGCGGCGGCCCTCGTAGAGCAGGTGGCCCACGCAACGGGCGCCGGTCATGCCATAGGGATGGCCGACAGCGATCGAGCCGCCGGAGACGTTCAGCTTCTCGTTGGGGATGCCCAGCTTGTCGCGGCAGTAGATGACCTGCGAGGCGAAGGCCTCGTTCAGCTCCCAGATGTCGATGTCGTCGATCTTCAGGCCGTTGCGCTCCAGCAACTTGGGTATGGCGAACACCGGGCCAATGCCCATCTCCTCCGGCCCGCAGCCGGCGACGGCCAGGCCTCGATAGGCGCCCAGCGGCTCCAGGTTGCGCTTCGAGGCCTCCTTGGCCTCCATCAGCAGGCAGGCTGCGGCCCCGTCGGAAAGCTGGGAGGCGTTGCCGGCGGTGATGGTGGCGCCTTTGCTCCAGCGCCCGCCGCGCCACACCGGCGCCAGCTTGGCCAGGTCCTCGGCCGTGGTCTGCGGTCTCGGGCCCTCGTCGGCCGACAGGGTGATCTCCTTCTCCGACACCTCGCCGGTGGCCTTGTCCACCACCTTCATCACCGTGGTGATCGGCGCGATCTCCTGCGCGAAACGTCCCTCGGCGATGGCTTCGCCGACCCGCTGCTGGGACTGCAGGGCATAGGCGTCCTGCATCTCCCGGCTGACCCCGTATCGCTCAGCCACCACCTCGGCGGTCTCAAGCATCATGATGAACGCTTCCGGCTTGTTGGCTATGAGCCACGGGTCATAGGCCATGTGCAGGTTCATCTTCTCGTTCTGCACACAGGAGATGCTCTCCACCCCGCCGCCGATGGTGATGGGCGCCAGGTCGTTGACGATGTGCCGGGCCGAGGCCGCCACCGCCATCAGGCCCGACGAGCATTGCCGGTCGATGGTCTGGCCGGCGACGCTGTCGGGAAGCCCGGCGCGGATCAGCGCCTGGCGGGCGATGTTCGTGCCCGTGGTCCCCTGTTGCAGGGCGCAGCCCATGGACACGTCGTCCACCTCGCCCGGGTCAATGCCGGCCCGCCTGACCACCTCGGCGATGGGATGACCCGCCAGCGTGGCCCCATATGTGTTGTTGAACGCACCCCGATAGGCCTTGCCGATGGGGGTGCGGGCGGCGGCGACGATGACGGCTTCACGCATGGGGCGACCTCACATGGCGGGGGTGTTCAATCTAGCGCGACTTGCCCCAGTTTGCAGCGGCTTTGACGTCCCCATGACGCCGCTGGGGAGGAGACAAGGCCGGCGCTCCATGCGTGCTCAACGAAGGGTCGACCTTGCACGAACAGCGGAGCCACCGCTTCACCCAGGCCAACAACATGTCCTTCGGCGACGCAGGCCTCAAGACCCTCTACTTCTGCACCTGGATATCCCTGCACTCCATCAGGCTGCTGGTTCCGGGCGTCCGCGTCCCGGCCGTGCCGGTGTCGCGTCGGGCTCGGTGAAACCCGCCGAAGCTAGGGCAAGGTCAGGGCGCCATCCTTGTCCAGCGGCATGCTGGGGCTCCAGACCACCTCCCAACTGTTGCCCTCCGGATCGGCGAAATATCCGGTGTAGAGGCCGCCGTCCCTGTCGCGGACGCCACTGGTGGTCACGCCGCCGGCGGCCACCGCCTGGGCCATGATCTCGTCCACCTGGGCCTTTGACTCCACGAACACGGCGAGAGAGGCCCTTGAGCCTTCCGACAGCGCCTCGCCGCGCTCCTTCGCGAGGTAGTCGGCGCTCAGGAACACCAGCACCGAATGGCCGACCTTGTACATGATCGAGCCGGCCCCGCCCGCCCGCCAAGGGCTCCAGCCAAGGCCCTGCTCATAGAAGGCGCGCAGCTTCGCCACGTCCCGCGCACCGACCATGATCATGCTCACCCGCTGGTCCATACGCTTCCTCCCTTGCCGGTACATGCCAATGGCATCTTGTTAGCAAGCCTGCCATGCCGAAGGCAATCTGCTATGGCGGCGAAATGAAATCCGCTGAAAAGCCCAGGCTGCGCGACGCCGAACGGACGCGGCTAGCGATGATCCAGGCGGCGCGGCAGCTGTTCACCGAGCGCGGCTACCATGAGGTGGGGATACGCGAACTCGCCGCCGCCGCCGGCGTCACTCGCGGCGCGCTCTATCACCACTTCGGAGACAAGGAGACGCTGTTCGTCGAGGTGTTCAAGGCCGTCCACGCCGACCTGGTGGCCGACGCGGCGCAGCGCCACCGCGACCCCAACCGCCCGGACCGCTGGACCCAGTTCCGGCGGGACCTGCAGATCGCTCTGGACAGCGCCACCCGGCCGGACGTGCAGCAGATCGGCCTGATCGACGGCCCCGCGGTGCTGGGCTGGGCGCGCTGGCGGGAGCTGCGCGCCGCCACCGGCCTCGCCGCCATCGCCAAGGGACTGGAGGCCTCCATGAAGGCCGGCTTCATCCGCGCCCAGCCGGTCCTGCCGCTGGCGAACCTGATCTCAGGCGCCACCAAGGAGGCAACCCTGCTGATCGCCCATTCCAGCGATCCGGCGACGACCCGGGCGGAGATGGGCCAGGCGCTGGATTCCCTACTGGAGAGCCTCGAGTTGGCGAAAGCCGCAACGAGGGCCTGAGGCGCACGCGTCAGGCCATCACGGCGTCTGCCGGTGCTCCGCCAGCCGCGGCCTGCGGGGCCTGGCCTTCGACTGCGAAGGTCACCCGCTGGTTCACCCGGAAGGCCGAGTAGTCTGCCAGGGCGTAGTGCTGCATGGTGAAATTGTCCCAGACCGCGATGTCGTTCTCCTGCCAGTGGTGGGTCAGGCAGAACTCCGGCATGCGGATCCAGCTGGCCAGGAAGTCCATCAGGCAGCGACTCTCGTAGACGTGCAGGCCTTTGATGAACTTCGTGTAGGTCTCGTTGACGTAGATCGACTTGCGTCCCGTCATCGGGTGGGTCAGCACCACCGGATGCTCCACCGGCGGATAGTCCCTCACCCGATCGAGGAACTCAGCGTCGAGCCGCGCCGCCAGGTGGGTTTGCTCGCGATAGCCGCGGGTGTTCCAGTAGTGCACCGCCGTCAGGCCCACGAGACAGGCCTTCATGTTCGGCGACAGGAATTCGTAGGCCCGCTGGGCCGATGACCACATGGTGTTGCCGCCTACCGGCGGGCAGTCCTGGATCTGGATGAAGGTCCCGAGCGAGGGATGCTCCAGGTTCGTGTTGTCGCTGTGCCAGGTGTTGGCCACCGGCGGCTTGCCCTCGTCGGTGATCAAGAGGTCGACGCCCGCGCCCTTCTCCACCATGTGGCTTCCGGCGTCGGGAGCCCCGAAAATGGCCGCGAGCTCCCGGTGGCGGTCCGGCGACAGGCGCTTCTGGCCGCGCAGGAAGATCACCCCGAACTGCAGCCAGGCCGCCCGCAGCCTTGCCTGCGCCTCCGACGATAGCGCTCGGGAAAGATCGACCCCGTCGACCATCGCCCCGAAGCCCGGCATCAGCGGCGTGATCCTCAGCGGCAGGAACCGCTCCGGCCGCGCGGCGTCTTCGAAGTCGGCGATGAAGGTCTTCTTCACGACCCGGCCCCCACTTAACATGCCAATGGCACTTTAGGCGTCAAGCGAGGTCCGTCAAGGCGAGGCGGACAGTTTGGATGGGAAACCGTCGGGGGCGCGGTTCCGCGCCCCCTTGGCTGGTTCTAGACGCTGATGACCCAGTTGCCGGTGAGGCTGGACTGCTGCACGCCCACGAGCACCATGGTGGTGCCCGCGCCGAGGTCGATGGTCACGTCCGCCCCGGTCTGGCTCACGGTGTAGGTGCCCAGCACCAGCACCTGGTCGCCTTCGGCGCGGTTGAAGTCGGTGACCCGGTCCAGCCCGGCGCCGCCGAAGGTGTGGAACAGGTCCGCGCCCGCGCCGCCGGTCAGGGTGTCGTTGCCCCGGTCGCCGGAGACGAAGTCGTTGCCGGCGCCGCCGGAGAGCACGTCGTTGTCCTTGCCGCCGCGCAACACGTCGGCGCCGTCGCCGCCGGAGAGCGTGTCGTCGCCGACATTGCCGTTCATGATGTCGATGCCGCCGCCGCCGCTCAGGGTGTCGGCGCCGCCGAAGCCCTCGATCAGGTCGTTCAGGGCCGCGCCGTTCAGCACGTCATTACCGCCCAGGAAGGTCTGCATGTTCGTGAAGTCGGGCGGACCGGCCCCATAGGGCAGCGAGAAATCGGTGATCTGCAGAAGTGTCTGGCTGTTCAGGTCGACGCGCAGGCTGGTGAACGTCCCTCCGGTGGGGAAGCCGCCAAGCAAGGTGAAGTTGCCGCCGTAGGTCACGTCCAGCGTGCCGTTGATCGCGCCCGAGAGCCCGACCCGCAACGCCAGGGTCGTGGCGTTCGCCGTCACGATCGAGGTCTGGCCGATGGTCAGCGACACGACGTTGTTGAAGGTGAACGTGCTCTAACCTGGATTATACGAAACTACCGCCATCGGTTACTCCTTGGCCGCTGAGAGGCTGACATGGAAAGGCCCCGGCCGGGAGACCGGGGCCTTCTTGAAGTCTTGAGGATAGACGTTCCTTAAGCCAGGGCAAGCCGCCGGCGGCGCAGCGCCGCGCCGACGCCGGTGAAGCCGATGATCATCATCGCCCAGGTGGCCGGCTCGGGAATGCCGCCGTTGCCGGGCGTGATGGAGCCGATGGTGATGTTGGCGAAGGCGACCTGGTTCTGGGAGCCGCCGAAGTCCACCGACCTGGCGATACCCCCAAAGGCGACGCCGATCGGCGAATAGGGGCAGAAGTTGCTGCCGAAGCAGCCCGGTATATTGGAGCCGTTCGGCGTCAGCGGCAGGTTGAGGGTCGCCAGGACGTTGCCGGTGCCGTCCAGCCCATCATAGACGGTCACGAAAGCCGGGTCGTTGACCGCGCTGTAGAAGAACGAGAAGCCCGTGTCGAAGCCCGCGGCCACGTTCATCGTGGCGGCGCCGCCGTCCAGGAAGTACAGCAGGTTGCCGCCCGACGGCAGGGCCGCCGAGTTGCAGACGCCGAGCGGCTGCACGCTGCAGGCAATGGCGTTGTCGGAGAAGCTGATCCCGTAGTTGGGGCCGGTGGACCCGAGGCTGCCGGTGCCCCCGTTGTAGAACTCCTGGACCAGTTCCGCGGCGTCCCCGTTCAGGCCGGAGAAATCCAGCGTGATCGCGGCGCTGGCCGGCGCGGCGACGGCCATGCTGGCGACCGCTACGGCGCCTGCGCAGAAATTCCTGAAGTTCATTGGTCCAGCCCCTCAACGCGAACGGATAATCCGACCGCTGGTGCGTCTATTGAAGCGCACCGGGGCCGTCCCGCAAGCGGACTCGCGCCTGAGGCGAAAACAAAAGCTTAACTTTCTGAACGCGCCGCCCGGCAAGGCTTCACCGGCCCACCGACGCGCGTGCGCCGGCCATTCTCAACCGCTCAGCGACGGGTAGAGCGCTCGAAGGTACCGGCCCATCCGACGGCGTGTGAGCGGACCATCCCCATCCGTCGCCGCCCGGCAAAGCAGGTCGCGCACCGCAATGAGGCCATCGGTCTCATCGGCCGCCTTCCTCGCCAGCAGGCGATGCAGTATGGCGCCGAACAACGACAGGAGCTGGTTACGGCTGGCGCGCAGCAGGTGCTGCTCTATCGCCACCGTCCGGAAAGCCGGGCGCTCATCCTGGGCGGCGCGCTCGACGCCCAGCTGGGCCACCACCGCCATTAGCTCCGCATAGCCCGCGTAGACCTCCCTGGGCCCCACGCTGACCGACTCCAG
This sequence comes from Caulobacteraceae bacterium, assembly GCA_947474775.1. Taxonomy (GTDB): domain Bacteria; phylum Pseudomonadota; class Alphaproteobacteria; order Caulobacterales; family Caulobacteraceae; genus Phenylobacterium. The sequence continues at coordinate 8,609 of CANJKG010000005.1, forward strand.
AAAAGTGGCGGCCGACTCGATCGTGTAGTCCGGCGTCGGCGCGCCGACGAAAAGGCCGCCCCGTCGCCCGCGCTTCATCCAGATCACTTCGTGCGGCTCGAGGATCCGCACCGCCTGGCGGAATATCCAGGGGCTCACCCCATAGTGCTGGATCAGGCCCGACTCGTCGCCGATCCGGTGTCCGGCCGCCCACCCCGCCTTCGCCACGTCCGCCATGATCTCAAAGGCCAGCTGCTCGCCGCGCTTTTGGACGGTGTCGCGCCGCAGATCCCCGGGCGTCAGCACGGGTCGGCCCGCCGACAGCGCGCGCGCGGCCCGCTCGCGCCGGCCCAGCTCCGCCAGCGCGGCCTGCTCTCCATGGGCGGCGTCGCCCGCAACCAATGATTCCACCAGCGCCCTGATATCGGCCGTCTGCGCGCGCCGCCACCCGCCCTGGGCGCCCAGCGGCTGCAGGTCCGGCCTGACGTAGTGGGTGACGATCCGGGCCATGGCGCGGATGAAGAGCCCCAGCGCCGGATTGCCGCTCAGGTCGGCGATCCTGAACCGCAGCTGGACCGATCGCCTCAGGAAGTCGGCGAATCCCCCCTCGTCCAATCCCGCCGCGATGTCCCGCAATTCGACGCAGTCCTCGTCGGTGAGACGGGCCGAAGCCAGCCGGAAAGCCTGGACCTCCAGGACCCGGGAGGCCTCGTAGTGCTCGTCCATCGAGACGTTACACAGCTCGAGATAGGTGGAGATCGCCCGGGAGGTGGAGGTGAGCGCCGAGCCGGAGACCACCAGTCCGCCGCTGCCGCCCCGCCGCATCTCGGCGACCCCATGCCGCTCCACCTGGCGGATCGCCTCGGAGAGCGTGCCGCGGCTGACGCTGAATCGCGCCATCAGTTCGGCCTCGGTGCCGATCAGCTGCCCGAGCGGCCATTCGCGGGAGGCGATCTCGGCCAGGATCTGCCCGGCGACGCGCTCCGAAAGCTTCTTCCGCCGCGCCGGATCGAGGGGCTCAGGATCTCCCATCGTCGAACTGTCCTAAGGGGACCGCCTCAGTCGGCTTTCTCCGCAGCCAACGCGCCGATCTCGTGGAAGGCGACAATACCCTGCTGCGCGGCGTCTTCCAGGGCCGACGGCGGCAGGCCGGCGGCTTGGCGCAGACGCACGAACAGCGCGTTGTCCTTCTCCCCCATGGTCACCAGGTGCTTGGCGTAACCGGGGTTCGGCAGGATCCGGTCGGCCAGGAAATTCATCATGAAGCTGTCCGCGCTGGCCGAGCGCAGGATGGTCAGCACCGCCGCGCGGTCCATGCCCAGCTTCACACCCATCTCCAGCGCCTGATAGGCCATGCCCAGGTTGATCCGGGTGAGCAGGTTGTTCAGCGTCTTCATGCGCACGCCGCTGCCTACCTGACCCATCAGCTGGATCGTGCGGCCATAGGCCTGCATCACCGGCATGGCTTTCTCGAACCCGGCGGCGTCACCGCCAACGATCACGCTGAGGTCGCCTTCTTCGGCCCGCACCACGGTGCCCGCCACAGGCGCGTCGAGGACGGCGACGCCCCTGGCCTCACCCGCTTCGGCGATCTCGATCACCGTCTCCGGCTGGATGGTGGGGTGCAGCAGCAGCACGGAGCCCGGTTGCATGCCCGCCAGGACGCCGGCCTCCCCAAGGCAGACCTGGCGGGTGTCCTCGTCGGAGAAGACGCATACACCGCAGACGTCGCTGGACAGGCCCAGGTCGACCAGATCGCTGGCTGTCCTGAAGCTGAGGCCCCCGTACTTCTCCAGGCTCGCCGGCCTGCGGGCCCACAGCGTCGTCGGGAAGCCCGCCTGGATGATGTGGCGCGCCATCGGCCCGCCCATGTCGCCGACGCCGACGAATCCGGCTCTCAGTCTCTCAGCCATCCCGGCCTCCAGCGTTCCGCCATAGCGGGCAAGCTATCTGCAGGCGATTCGGCGTCAATATCTGGGGACCACGGCTAGAACCTCGCGGTTCAGGGGTGCGTCTGCATAAAATATTGTGCGGTTCACACGAAGCGCGGAAGACCGCGATCATAGGCCGCCGCGCGCGCGTCAAACTGGGCGACGCGTTAGGCCCTCGTTATCCGACGCGTGCCCGGCGGCTCACGGTCGAATTGTCCGCGCCTGGGGCCATGCTCAGGGGGCCTTCCAAGGCGTGTGGATCTCCGCCTCGCCGCCAAGATCGCGCGAACGCGGGTTGCCAAGCCATGCGATTGCGGATTCTTTGCGCGCCGGACCTGCCCCTGGCTGACGGGCCCGACTCAGCAGACTTGACGCGTGGCGCGCCGCCCTCTTCCGCCCTACCCGGACGGCGCATGCAAGACACCATGACCCATACGCCCCCGCCCGACCTGTCCGATCCCGCCACCCGGCGCCGGGTGAATATCTCCATCGCCGCGGTCCTCCTGGCGCTGATGCTGTCGGCTTTAAACGAGAACATCGTCGCTACGGCGCTGCCCACCATCGTCAGCGACCTGGGCGGCCTGGAGCACCTCTCTTGGGCGGTGACGGCCTATTTCCTGGCCAGCACCGTTGTCCTGCCGGTCTACGGCAAACTCGGCGACGTCTTCGGGCGAAAACTGATGCTGCAGGCCGCCGTCGTCATCTTCCTCCTCGGCACCGTGCTCTGCGCCGTAGCGCAGAACATGACCCAGCTGATGATCTTCCGCGGCCTCCAGGGAATCGGCGGCGGCGGCCTCACTGTCATAACCATGACCACCATCGCCGAGCTGGTGCCCCTGCGCGAGCGGGGCCGCTACCAGGGGGTCAGCGGCGCCGTCTTCGGCGTGGCCACCGTGATTGGACCGCTGATCGGCGGCCTCTGCGTCGATCACCTGACCTGGCGCTGGATCTTCTACGTCAACCTGCCGCTCGGCATGATCGCGCTCGTGGCGCTGTCCATCGTGCTGCCCAGGCCTCCCGCGCTCAGCGGCCGCCCCGCCATCGACTATCTGGGCGCCATCCTCCTGGGCTCCGCGCTCACCGCCCTGGTGCTGCTCAGCTCCTTCGCCGGCGCCGCCACGCAGGGCAGGTCGCTGGAGATCATTGGTCTGGCCGTCCTGACCCTGGCGTGCGTCGGCGCGTTCCTGGTCGTGGAGCGCAGCGCGCCCGACGCCATGCTGCCGTTGTCTCTGTTCAGCTTCCGAGCCTTCTCCGTCTCGACCTGCGTGGGCCTGACCATGGGGATAGGCCTGTCGTCGACGGTCTACCTGCCGCTCTACCTTCAGGCCGTGAAAGGGCTTAGCCCCTCGGCGTCCGGCCTGACGATCATGCCGCTGATGGCGGGCGTCATCACCTCGTCGATGGTCAGCGGCCGGATCATCGCCCGCACCGGGCGCTACAAGATATTCCCGCTGATCGGCACGGCGGTGACGACCTGCGCGCTGGTGGCCTTCGCGGTCGTTCCCACCGCCGCCCCCAACTGGACCATGGTGGCCTGTTCCGCCGTCCTCGGGCTTGGGATGGGCATGGTGATGCAGGTCATCACGCTGGCGACCCAGAACGCCGTGCCTCGACACCAGATGGGCGCCGCCACCGCCAGCGTCACACTGGCGCGTTCCGTCGGCATGACCGCGGGCGTCGCGGCGTTCGGCACGCTGATGAACCTCTGGCTGGGCGCACGCCTGGGCGCCGGCGCGGCGGAGGGTCCCCAGTTCGACCTCGCCGCCCTGGCCGGCGCGGCCCCGGGCGAACGGGCGGAATTGGTCGCCGCCCTGTCGGGGGCGCTTCACCTGGTCTTCGCGGGCGGCGCGGCAATGTACGCCCTGGCCTTCCTGACCGCGTGGGCTCTCCCCGACACTCGGCTGCCCACCGCGCCCAAGCGGCGCAGGTCGTAGAGTTCAGGGCGAAAGGCGGTAGAATCTGGCCGCCGTGTTGTGGAACAGGGCCCGACGCTCGTCGGAGGAGGCGCCCATGGTCAGGCGCTTGAACGCGTTCCACATCACCCCTGAGCTGTACATGGCTTTGTCCACCGGGAAGTTGCTTTCGAACATGCAGCGGTCCGCGCCGAACATCTGGATGCAGGCGTCGATCCAGGGGGCCCAGGTCCGGGCAAGGTCGGTGGAGGACGGCGGGGCCGGACGCTGGTGGAAGGTGAAGCCGCCGCTGACCATGCCCAGCCCGCCCAGCTTCACATGCACATTCGGGCGCTGCGAGAGCTGGCGCATGGCCGTGAGCCATGCGCCATAGACCTCATCCAGCCTGCCCTTATAGGGGCCCACGCCCAGCGGCCCGCCCACGTGGTCGATGACGATGGGCGTCTCGGGGAATTCCCCCGCCAGATCGAGCAGCTCGCCAAGCTGGTGGTGGTAGAGCCAGGCGTCGAAGCTAAGCCTGTGCTTGGCCAGGCGCGCGAAGCCGGCCCTGAACGTCGGATCGGCCATCAGGCCCGGCGGCGGCGGCGGCTTGTTCCCGGTCCAGGCCAGCGCCTGGTGCCGCGCCGTGATGTGGCGGATGCCGCGAAACCGCCCACGACCGGCGGCGATGTGGGCCTCGAGCACCTCGTCGACCCGCTCTCCGGCGAGGTCGATGTGCCCGACGATCCCGGCGCAGACCCGCGTGCCCAGGCTGCGCCGCGCCGCCTCCTCGGCCGCCCCGACCACGAACTCCGTTTCACCCACAGGCTGCATCTGGACCGGCCCGTCCTTGCGGTACTCCGACGAGCACTCGACGAAGACGGTCGCCACGATGTTGTGCCCGCAGGCCAGGTCGTCCAGAAGGTCGTCCAGCCGATAGGAGCGGTCCGGGCGGTCCCACAGGTGATGGTGCGGGTCGATGATTGGCAGGCTCGGATCCAGGGAATCCTCCCGCACCAGCGCCAGCCATTCGGGATTCGGCTTCGGCCGCTCCAGGACCAGCGGCTCGGTCGTCTCCATCGATGATCCCCCGGAGGATGCGATACGCACGGCGGCGCAACCTATGCCGAGGTTGCCCGCGGCGACAACGCCCCTCGGGACTCCTGCGACCTTGACCGGCCCCGCACATGATCCCATCACCGCGGAACATTGACCTGACCGGGGAAGGCGGGCGTCCGATGGAATTGCGGCGACTAGGCGCTAGCGGCCTGAAGGTGAGCGCGGTCGGCCTCGGCTGCAACGAGTTCGGCCGCGCCATTGACCAGGCCGGCGCCACCGCCGTGGTCCACGCCGCCCTCGACGGCGGGATCACCCTGTTCGACACCGCTGATTTCTACGGCGGCCACCAGTCCGAAGGCATGCTGGGCAAGGCGCTTGGCGCGCGCCGCCAGGAGGTGGTGCTGGCCACCAAGTTCGCCGGTCCCATGGCCTGGGATCCCGCCCGTCCGTCGCGCGGCTCCCGGGCCTATGTGGTCCAGGCGGTGGAGGCGAGCCTCCAGCGGCTGGGCACCGACTACATCGACCTCTACCAGCAGCACCGCTTCGATCCCGTCACGCCGGTGGAGGAGACCATGCGCGCGCTCGACGACCTCGTGACCGCCGGCAAAGTGCGCTACCTGGGTTGCTCCAACCACGCCGCCTGGCAGATCGCCGACGCCGCCGGGATCGCCCGCCAGGGAGAGTTGTCGCCTTTCATTTCGGCGCAGGACGAGTTCAACCTTCTGTCGCGGGGCGCGGCGGCCGACCTCCTGCCGGCCTGCGCACACTTCGGGCTGGGCTTCCTGCCCTACTTCCCCCTGGCCTCGGGCCTGCTCACCGGCAAGTACCGGCGCGGCGAGGCCCCGGCGGCCGACACCCGCCTGGCGGTCAGGCAGGCGTTGGCCGCCGAGGCGCTCAGCAACGAGAGCTTCGACCGGCTGGATCGGCTGACCGCCTTCGCCGCCGACCGTGGCCACACCCTGCTTGACCTGGCCTTCGCCTGGCTGCTCGGCCAGCCGGTGGTGTCGTCGGTGATCGCCGGGGCGACACGACCGGAGCAGGTGAGGTCCAACATCGCCGCGGCGGCCTGGCGGATGACCCCCGAAGAGGTCGCCGAGGCAGCCGCGCTCGCCGCCTAGGCGGGGTTTGCGGCTGGGCCGGAAAAACCCTAGGCTTTTCCCGCGGTGAGAGAGGTCCGGGAGGGCCCACGATGGCCAGTCAGTCCGACGAGACCGCGCCTAAACCGTCCTCGGTCGGCACGGACCTCAATCCCTCCGGACCCCGCAGCTTCGCCAAGTCGGCCAGCCGCGCCCTGGACGTGCTCTGCTACATGGCCCAGCGCCAGAAGCCCGCCCGAGCCCGGGAGGTCGCCTATGAGCTCGATATCGCGCCTTCAAGCGCCGACCAGCTGCTGAAGACCCTGGTCGCCTCCGGTCACCTGGTGTTCCGCTTCACGGACAAGAGCTACTTCCCGGCGCCCAGGCTCGGCCAGTTCGCCCGCTGGCTGACCAAGGTCTATCCCGACGAGATGCAGGTGGACGACCTCCTGCAGGAGCTGCACCTGGCCACCGGCCAGGTGGTCAATTTCAGCGTCGAGACGGACTGTTTCATGGAGGTGCAGAGCTGCATCCTGGGCGACGTTACGCCGCGTCCGGGCTGGTCCCTGCATCCAGGCTGGCGCGTGCCCATCCTGGAGTCGGCGATCGGCGGCGCGGTCCTGGCCAGCCGCAGCAACGCCGAGATCCGCCGCCTTTTCGAACGCGCCCGGCGCCTGCGTCCCGTCACCGATCCTGCGGTGGCCGAGCGCATGGTCTCCACCATGCACGCCGTGAACGAATTCCGCCGGCTGGGCTACGCCTGGCGCCTGCGCAGCCACGGCCAGCGGCAGGGCCCGGCGCCGGAGGGCGACGTCATGTCGGTGGCGATCCGGCTGAAATCGACCGAACTCGGCACGGCGATGGTGCTGGGCCTGGCGGGACTGGAGCGCGACGTCCGCCCCGAACGCGACGACCTGGCCCGGACCATGCAGGACCTGGCGGTCAAATACGGCCTCGCCGCCTAGACCCTCGGAATGTCCGTCCTTGTGTATCTCGGCGTCGGGCGTTGACGCTCGCCCGGTTCTCGACCCACCCTCCCCTCGAACGGAGATGGCAATGGCCGACCAGAGAACCCAGATCGAGGGCGTCCTGAAGCTCATGGAGAACATGGTCTCCGGCGACGGCGGGACCATCCGGATCAACGCCTACGATCCGGACGCCTCCAGGCTGGTTGTCGACTACGACAAGGGTCCCAAGGGCGGCTGCGCGGAATGCGTGCTGGACGAGGAGTCCCTGCGCGACTTCATCGTCGAGGCGTTGGAGACCCGCGGCCTGGCCATGGGCGAGGTGGTCGTCCAGACCTGAGCCAGATGATTGTCCGTCATTGTGGATTTGCGCTGAATCAGCGTTGACGCCCCGCCGATACGGCCGCTCTGTCACGCCAACAATCCATAACACCAGGGAGAGTTGGCATGCTGGACACCGTTCCCTTGACCAAGACCGCCATCGAGGTCCTAAACCCGACCGCCGACTCCTACGGGACCGCCAAGTCGCCGCTGGCGCCGCGCATCAAGTCCTTCGAGGGCAAGGTGGTCGGCCTGCTGTGGAACGGCAAGGCGCAGGGCGACGTGGCGCTGAACACCGTGGGCGCGGCGATCAGAGAGCGCTTCCCCACCGCGGACGTCCGGTTCTACCACGGGACCATCCGCTTCACCCGCGAGCTGCTGGCCCAGGCTTCGGCGGAGTGCGACGTGATCATCGGTTGCGCCGCAGACTGCGGCGCCTGCACCTCGTGGCTGGTCCACGACGCCATCACCTTCGAGCGCAACGGGGTGCCAACGGTGACCATCGCCTCGCGCGGCTTCGAACGCGACTGCGAGGCTACCGGCGCGGCCTTCGACATGCCCGAGATCCGTTACGTGGTGGTGCCCCGCGTCTACAACGCCATCACCGCCCAGCAGGCCGAGGAGCAGACCCGGCCGATCATCGACGAGATCATCCGCCTCGCCACGGAGGAGGACGCAGCGATCCCCTCGGTGCTCGGCGATATCGAGGCGGCCGAGCTCACCTTCGAGGGCGACGACGCCGTTGACGTGATCGCCAAGTTCAACGCCTTCTACCTGCAGAAGGACTGGGGCGACGGCTATCCGCTGAACGCGCCCACCCGGGCGCGGGTGGAGGCCCTGCTCTCCGGACTGAAGGCCGACCGGAACGACATGGTCTGCCTGCTGCCGCCCGGCATGGGCCATGCCACCGTCGAGAAGGTGGCCATCAACGCCGCCATGGCGGGCTGCGCCGATCCGGAGGAGATCCTTGTCGTGATGGCCGCGCTCAGGGCCATCTCCAAGTGTCCGAAGCCGTATGACAAGTCCACGCTGATGTCGACCGGGGCGCACGCGCCGATGATCCTCGTCAATGGACCCATCGCCCAGCGGCTGAAGGTGAATGGCGCGCGCGGCTGCCTGGGTCCCGGCAAGCACAATGAAGCCAACCTGCGCATCGGCCGGGCAGTGAACCTGTCCCTGCGCAACATCGGCCGCTGGATGCACGGCGTCATGGACATGGACTCCACCGGCACGCCCAGGAAGTTCAACCTCTGCCTGGCGGAGAACGAGGCCGACAGTCCGTGGGAGCCCTATCACGTCACCCGAGGCTTCCGTCCCGATGATGACACGGTCACCGTTTTCCACACCTCCGGCGAATGGGACATCCCCATCGGCGGCGGATTCCTCGATGGCTATCAGCTGCTCCGGGCGCTGGCCGCCAAGATGCCCTGGGGCCCGCAGTCCGGCCACGTCGTCGAGGCGCTGGGCCACTCGACCGGCGAAGAGGACCAGCAGATCCTGCTGATCAACCCCGACCACGCCCAGGCGGTCGCCGACTATGGCCTGTCCAAGGTGGAAGCGCAGAAGATCCTGCATCAGCATAACCGCGTGCGGATCTCCGATGTCGTGGAGGCCTCCCGCGGGCGCGAGCGGAACGGCCAGATCAGGCCGGAATGGCAGTGGATCTTCGACCTCACCCCGGCCGAGGCGCGCGCGCAGACGATCCCGGCGACGGCGTCGCCCAGCTGCATGCACGTCGTGGTCGCCGGGTCGCACACGCCTAAGCCGCAGTGCTACGGCATGATGTCCGCGCCGGTGACTGAGCCGGTCACCGCGGCGGCGGCCGGCAAGGCGAACTGAGTTCCCTAGGTGCGCAGCCTTGGCGGCGGCGCAGAAGGGCGCCCCGCTGTTCGGGGATCCGGAGGCCAGATCAGCCACCGATTTGCCTTAACAGAAGGCTGGGTTTGCAAATGCAAAACCCCGCCCTTCCCGGCATACCCTATCCTCCCGGATGTTCGCCCAATGTTAGGAAACTGGGGGCGGGATGTGTCCTAGATGACGCTACACGTGAAAATCTGGGGGCCGAGACCACCGTACGCGGCCGCTAGTCTTGACGGGCTCGCACCAGAGCCGATAGCGCCACACACGACAGCTTCGACAAAAGAGACGTCGCCATTAAGGGGGGTAACCTAATGAAATCCATGATCGCCAATCCCGCTCGCTCGGCATGGCTGGCCGGAGCCTCGGCTATCGCGCTCGGCGCGGTCGTCGTCCCGGCGCACGCCGTGGCCGCTCCCGCCCTTCTGGCCGTGACCCAGTCCGGCACCGCCGTCGAAGAGCTTGTCGTTACCGCGCGGCGCCGCGAAGAGCGCCTGCAGGACGTGCCGCAATCGGTGACCAGCGTCACCGGTGAGGCCCTGGTGGCCGCCGGCGTCGGCGACACCAACTCGCTGATGCAGGTCTCCCCCAGCCTGAACCTGCCGCGGTCCGGCACCAACCTGCAGCCGATGATCCGCGGGATCGGCACCACCAACTCCAGCTTCGGCGACGAGCCCAACACCGCCATCTATCTGGACGGCGTCTATCAGGCGGTGGCCGCGGCCAACTCCTTCGCGCTCACCAGCATCCAGCGGGTTGAAGTGCTGAAGGGCCCGCAAGGCACCCTGTTCGGCCGCAACAGCACGGGCGGCGCCATCCTGATCACCACCAAGGAGCCGTCGCACGACTTCGGCGGCGAGATGACCATCGGCTACGGCAATCTCGAGCACGCCAGTTTCTCAAGCTATGTCACCGGCGGCCTGGGCGACAAGGTCGCCGCCGACCTGGCCGTCGGCTTCGAGCAATGGGGCAAGTACTACACCAACATCCTCGACGGCCATAAGCTCGGCAACCACCGGAACATCATCGTCCGGCCGAAGTTCGTGATCGACTTCGACGAGGACACCAAGGCCACCGTCGGCCTGGCGTTCTTCTATTCCAGCGACACCCGCGCCAACATCTATGGCATCGCCAACCGCAACGTCTCCTACCGCAACCTGCCGGCCGGGGCGAATTTCCCGGTGCCGACCGAGCCGCGCACGACGGCCATCGGCTTCGATCCCGTCAACATCGTCTGGGACTACCAGGGCTATATCCGCCTGCAGCGTGACTTCGAGACCTTCACGCTCTCGTCCCAGACCTCGATCACCCGCGACCACTCGCACAACCGGCTGGACACCGACTACGGCCCGCTGGCTCTGGGCGTCTCCATCCCGCATGCGCAGTCAACCACCTACCAGCAGGAATTCCTGGCCAGCTCCGCGGGCGACACCGCGTTTGAATGGGTGGGCGGCCTCTTCCTCTACAAGGCCAAGGCCGGCCAGGTGCCAAGGCTCACGGGAACCAGCGCCAACGGCGTCACGCCCCTGGCGTTCACTGCGACCAATAGCACCATGACCAGCTGGTCCTACGCGCCATTCGGCGAAGTGACCTACAACCTCTCCGATCGGTTTTCCGTCACTGGCGGCGCGCGCTACACTTACGAGCGCAAGCGGATCAACGGGTTCCTGAACACTAACCCCGACACGACATACCCCGCCCGGAAGTGGACCAGCTTCACGCCTCGCGTCGTGGTGCAGTATATCGTCCCGGAAACGGTAAACCTCTATGGTTCGGTCAGCCGCGGCTTCAAGAGCGGCGTGTTCCAGACCACGGCCATTCCGCCGAATCCCGCCGTGAACCCCGAGAACCTGACCACCTATGAGGTGGGCCTGAAAACCTTGGCGGCCGGCAACTGGCGCTTTTCCAGCGCCGTCTTCTACAACGACTACAAGGACATCCAGGTCCTGTCGTTCCTGTTCCCCGTTGGAGTGCTGACCAACGCCGCCGAGGGCAAGACCTACGGCTTCGAGGCCGAGGTCAACACCCGAGTGACCGAACAGCTGACGGTCAATGCGTTTGTCAGCTACAGCCATACTGAATACACCCGGTTCACCACCGCCATCACCAACACGCCGCGGATCGTCAACGGCGTCGCGGTGGGCGGCAACGTCACCACCAACAACGTCGATGTCTCGGGCAGCCGCTTCCTGCGCGCGCCGACCTGGCTGGCCGGCGCCAACTTCACCTATCGGGTGGAGAGCGAGGCCGGCGAGTACGCGCTGACCGGCAACGCCTACTACAACAGCGGCTACAGCATGGAGATCACCAACCGCAACCGGCAGGAAGCCTACATCCAGACCAACGCCAGCCTGTCGTTCACGCCGCGCGACTCCGACGTGACCTTCTCCCTGTGGGTCAACAACATCGGCAACGAGGACATCGCCATAACCGGCAACAGCGCCGCGTTCGGCGACAACATCATCTATGGCGCCCCGCGAACCTGGGGCCTGCGGGTGAACGCCAAGTTCGACTGAGCCAAATCAGGCTGAACATCCGGGCCGCGCCGTGGGAGACCACGGCGCGGCCTTTCCTTTTGCGCGAACGCCGTCAGGCTGCGGGGGCGGATTCCGTCGGGTCCGACCGCCGCCACTGCCGAAGCGCGAGCCGCAACAGCACGAACGCGCAGATCAGCAACGAGACGCCCGTATAGGCCAGGGACTCGCCCAGCCGGTTCTTGTCGCGGAACACCAGGTCGGTGACCGCGGCCACCGCCACAGGGCCCAGGCCGGTGAACACATTGATCGTCGCCAGGTACAGGGCGGTGAGCTGGCCGCGCAGGTGGCTGGGCGCCACCGACTGGATGATCGCCGAGGCGAACAGGGTGACGCTGAGCGCGGCCATGTTGGCGATCGCATAGAACACCAGGAACGGCGTGGGCGTGCGCATCATAAAGGCCGCCGCCAGCACGAAGATCGTCACCCCCAGCAGCCAGGTGAAGAAGCGCAGGTAGATGTCCGGCATCCCCTTGCCGTGCAGCCAGTCAACGATCAGGCCCTTGGGCATCAGGCTGAGGCTGACGGCCAAGCTCACCACGCCCATCACCGGCCCGTACTCCACTGGCGTCCAGCCGAACTGGCGGGTCAGGTAGGTAGGCACCCAGCCGGCCAGGGCGCCGCTCACCGTGCCGACCATGGCGAAGCCGGTCATGATGAGGCCGAACAGCCGCCCATTGCGCCGGATATAGGCGAACAGCTCCGCGAACGGCGGGCCCTTGGACTTCGCGCGTTTGGCGCGCGGCGGCTCCGAGAAGGTGAAGACCAGGAAGGCGAGCAACAGGCCCGGGGCCGCGATCATCAGCCACGTCGCCCGCCAGGAGCTCAGCTGCCCGATGAACGGAAGCTCGATGCCCTTGGCCGCCACGGCGAAGGCCCATCCCCCGGCTGCGAAGGCGAACGCGGTGCCCAGCTTGGCGCCCATGGTGTAGAAGGCCAGCGCCGTGGCCAGGCGCTTCCTTGGGAACTTGTCGGCGATCAACGAATAGGCCGCCGGCGTCAGCGCCGCCTCGCCGACCCCCACCAGCAGCCGCAGGGCGAACAGCACGGCGAAGCCCTGCGCCAGGCCAGACATCGCCGAGGCCAGCGACCACAGGATTACCCCGCAGAAGATCACCCATCGCCGATGCCAGTGATCGGCGGCCCATCCGGAGGGAAGGCCGCCGATAGCGTAGATGATCGCGAACGCCGGCCCGACCAGCAGGCTCATCTGCAGGTCGGACAGCCCCAGCTCCGCCTGGATCGGGGCGATCAGCATGGAGACGATCAGCCGGTCGGTGAGCGACAGGATGTAGAAGAGCAGCAGGACGGTGGCCATCCACCACGCGCCGACGGCCTTCCACGCTCCGGAGTCCGCGGTTGAACTCAAGCTGCGGCCTCCTGCGCGCGCATGGCCCGGATGAAGGCGCCGCGGCCCACGATCATCAGGCCCGCGCACAGCAGCGCCGCCAGGGTGACCGCGGCAAGGATCGAGGGGCCCAGCTGGTCGCGGCCGAACACATGGTCGGCGAACACGCCGGCCAGCACCGGCCCGGCGCCAAGGCCGACCACGCCTGAGACCACCAGCTTGATAGCCGTGAGCCGCCCGCGCAGGTGCGCCGGCGCCGCGAGCTGCAGCGCCGAGACGTTGGCGCCATGGGCGTTGACCGCCAGGTTGGTCAGGATCCAGGCCACCACCGAGATCACCGGCTGCTTCACCAGGAACGCTGTGGCGCAGAGGGGAATGCCCAGCAGGGCCAATGGAATGAACACCCGATAGACGCTGTCCATATGCCCGCGGCGGCGCAACCAGTCGGCGGTCATGCCCCAGAGGGGATTGCCGAAGGCTCCGATGCCCATGCCCATGGCCACCACCGCCCCGATCAGGCTGTGGCTCCAGTCGAACGTGCGTCCATAGTAGGGCGCGGCCCAGCTGATCAGCGTGTAGGAGCAGAGAGTCAGCGACGAGGTGGCCACGGCGAAGGTGGCCATGAAGAACCAGTGTTCGCGGAGGTACTCGCCTAGGCTCTGCTGGGAGGAGGCGTCGGTTGCGGTCTCAGTGGCGGCGACCCGCTGCGACGGCGGTTTCATCAGGCCCCAGGCCAGGAAGGCTATGGCGCATCCCGGCAGGCCGGTGACGATGAACGCCGCCTGCCACGGCTCGATGACACCGAGCACCGGCACGCTGACTTCGCCCATGCCCACGAAGACATCCACTGCATAGCCGCCCACCAGGTTGGCGAAGATCCCGCCCAGGCTGGATCCCACGAAAAAGAAGCCCACGGCGCTCGACACCTTGTCCCGGGGGAAGATCGCGGCGATGAGCGGCAGAGCCGCTGGCAGCAGCGCGGCCTCTCCCAGGCCCACGCAGGCGCGCGCCATGGCCATGCTGGCGAACGACATCGCCAGTCCCGAAGACGCCGCCGCCAGCGACCAGAAGAAAACGCCCAAGAACAGGACGCCCCGCCTGGAGAAGCGGTCGACGATCCAGCCCACGGCCAGCACGCCGAGGGAGTAGGGAATCGAATAGACGAAGCCCTGCAGCAGGCCCAGTTCCGTGTCGGTGAAGCCCAGCGCGTCAACCAGCAGGTTTGCCACCAGGGCGAAGATCTGCTTGTCGAGCGCGAACAGCAGGTAGAACGACGTCAAGATCGCCAGGCTGATCAGCGCCCTGAGCGTCACCCGCTCGACGACCCCTGGCGCGCCGCCTGCGTCATTGCGGCCGACTGTCGTGGACATGGACCATTTCCCCCGAGGCCATCTGGCGAGCCCCTGGTGGCAGCTTAGCCTCAGACGGACCGCGCGGCCATGCATTCCCAGGCGGCTCCAGGCCTCAAGGATCGAAGGTCCTTCGATTTGACTCCCGGGCCCTAAAGCCCGACCCTCACGCACCTTTCCTCAGGGGAAACCTCATGGCCCGCGTCGAAATCCAAACCCCTGCCGACCCCACCAAGGGCTACACCGCCCAGCTCACAGGGTACGCGCGCGAGATCCAGGCGGCGGCCAAGAACTTCTCTCTTCAAATCTACCAGCACACCAAGCTGACCTTGCGGGAATACGAGGGCGCGCGGGCCCGAACGGCGGAGATCAACGGCTGCCGGCGCTGCCAGGGCTGGCGCACGGCGCGCGACCTGCCGCACTACTTCGAGGCCTTTGGCATCAAGCCGGAGTCGACGGTGGCCCAGCGCGGCCCGGCGCCCGACGAGGCCTATTACGCCGCGGTGTCGGAATGGCGGACCTCGCCCCTCTACAGCCCGCGCGAGCGCACCGCGATCGAATACGCCGAGCGCATGGGAACCGATCCTCAAGGGGTGGCGGCTGACGACGAGTTCTGGGGCCGCGCCAAGGCGCTGTTCAGCGACGAGGAGATCGTCGACCTCAGCTACTGCATCGCCGGGTGGATGGGGCTTGGCCGGGTCAGCCACGTCCTGGGCGTGGACATCGACGTCTGCTCGATCCCAGAGCCCAGCGCCCGGCCGGTCGTCGCGGCCTGATACAGGCTCAGCCCACCGCAGCCCTGCTGCGGGCCTTGGGCGGCTTGGGCGCTGGCGCCTGAGGCAGCTGGCCATCCACCACCGCGGGCGTCCATGACGGCGGGAGCCCGGCCGAGATCGCCCGCGCCGCATTGGCCGCGCCGCGCATGGCGCCTTCGATGTAGCCCACTCCCGTGCAGTCCCCAGTGGCGTAGACGATGAACCCGGCCGCCTTCAGGGTCTCGGCCAGGCTGAGGTCGCCGGTCGCGCCCTTGGCCAGGATCACATGGTCGGCCTCGATCCGCCGCGAGGCGCCTTCGGCTTCCGTGAACAAGACCGCGGCGGGCTCGATACGGATGTCGGAAGACCCGCGCTGCAGCTCCACGCCGAGATGCTCCAGGTGTCCCAGAAGCTGCAGGCGCCGCCGATAGGTCAGGCCCGCGCCGAACTGCGGCGCCTCGTCCACCACCGTCACTTTGCGGCCGCGCTCGGTCAGGAACTCGGCCAGCTCCAGCCCCACCAGCTCGCCGCCGACCACCACGATCCGCTGGCCAAGCGGCATCCACCAGTGCGTCGCCCTGCGCACGAAATCCAGGTCGGCGGTAAGTCCGGTGGCAGCCCCGGCCTTCACCGCCAACCGCGTCAGCGCGCTGGTCCGGCGCTTCAGATCCTCGGAATCCTGGCCCAGCATCAGCGCCTTCAGGTCGTCGCCGCTGAACACGTGCGGCAGGTTCGCACCCTCCACCGGCGGGCGGGCGCGTTTCGCCCCGGTGGCCACCAGCACCGCGTCCGGCGTCAGTTTCTTCAGCAGCTCCGGCGTCGCCTCGACACCCCGCCGCACGTCCACCCGCGTCTTGCTGAGCTCGCGGCGCAGCCAGTCCAGCAGCTTCTCGTTCGCCGGATAGGCCAGGGAGGCGAAGCGGAACGTACCGCCCAGCTGCTTCTGCTTCTCCAGCAGGATGACCTCGTGGCCCTCGCGGTCGAGCCGGCAGGCCGCCTCCATGCCAGCGGGCCCGCCGCCCACCACCACCACCTTGCGCCGCGTGGCGGCCGGCGGGCCGGGCTCGTACTCGAAGCTCGTGCGCGGGTTCACCGCGCAGCGCAGCGGCAGGCCGAGCTGGATGTTGCTGACGCAGGTGTAGCAGTAGACGCAGGGCCGGACGTCGGCCGCGCGGCCCTCGGTGATCTTCCGGGGCAGGCTGGGATCGGCCAGGATCTTGCGGCCCATGCCCAGGAAATCCATGCCGCCGCGCGCGATGGCCGCTTCCGCCACGTCCATCTCCACGCGCCCGGAGGCGATGATCGGGATGTCGAGCGCGGCCTTGACCTTTGCCGCCGCCGGCAGGTGGATGGCAGGCGTGTGCGGGATGTTCGCCTCGACGGTGGAGACGGAATAGTCCGGATTGCCTACCGAGGAGACGGTGATCGCATCGACGCCCGCCTCCTGCGCCCATCGGGCGGTGCGGATGGCGTCCTCCAGCTGGATGCCGGGGTCGGACTGGATCTCGGTATAGTCCAGCTTGCACCAAAGTGCGACGTCGCGGCCGACCGCGGCGCGGATCGCCCGGATCACGTCCAGCAGGAACCGCGCCCGGTTCTCGGGCGAGCCGCCATAGTCGTCGGTGCGCCGGTTGGTGCGCGGCGACAGGAACGAGCCCAGGATGTAGCCATGCGCCGCGTGGATCTCGATGCCGTCGACCCCGGCCTGAACCGCGCGCCGGGCTGCATCGGCGAACTGCTGGGTCACCAGCTGGATGTCCGCGAGCGCCATCTCCCTAAAGCCCGTGCCGATGGCGCGGGCGTGGGTCGAGGTGACCTGCTCCTGCGGGAACATGACCGGCAGGCTCTTGCGCCGCGACATGTCAGGCTGGGATGGAGCCATGGCAATGACACCCCGCGCCCGTGCCGCGTGGGCGTTCGGTCCGCCGTGGTGCAGCTGGACGGCGAACTTGGCGCCATGGGCGTGGACGGCCTTCACCGTTTCCGCCACGCCAGGGATGAAGCGATCCTCGGAGAGCGCGAGCTGGTGGTCGTGCGGTGAGCCGATCGGCCAGGCCACGCCCACCACGCCGGAGATGATCAGGCCCGCGCCGCCGCGCGCCTGTTCCTCGTGATAGGCGCGGATCCGCTCGCCCCAGAAGCCGTCGTCCACGTCGAGATCCGAGCCGCCTAGCCCGGCGCCCATGGCGGTGACCACGAAGCGGTTGCGAAGCTCCATCGCGCCAATGCGGCCGGGCGACGTCAGATGCGGGTGGGCGTTGGCCATTTGTCTTCTCCCCGAGCGCCCGAGTGACTG
This sequence comes from Caulobacteraceae bacterium, assembly GCA_947474775.1. Lineage (GTDB taxonomy): Bacteria > Pseudomonadota > Alphaproteobacteria > Caulobacterales > Caulobacteraceae > Phenylobacterium. The sequence goes on from CANJKG010000005.1 coordinate 25,971, forward strand.
GTTCACGGGCGTCGACCTCGACGCACCCCGCCCGCAAGGCCTGCTCGCCATGCGGCAACCCTCAGACTGCCCAGCCCCTAGGCTGGCGCCCGTCCGGCCCGCCGTCCAATGGGAAAATCGCAACCTGGATAAGCTGGCGTTATCGCTCGCCAGGGAATCCGATGTGCGGCGGCCCCTTGGATCACCGCCGAGCTACCCTTCGCGGATGGGATCGGATCCATCCCAGGTGCGGTGCGCCTCAAGCTGCATCGCGCACATGTCGCGGCGCCGGTCGCTGAGCTCGATGTACTCCAGCGTCGTCTCGCGCTTGTCTGGCCGCCAGGCGTAGAAGGTCTCCTGCCCCTTGCCGCGTGTCTCCTGGACGATGTCGAGGCCCAGCGAGCGGGTCTTCGCCTTGGCGCCCGCGATGTCGTCGGTCATGAAGCCGATGTGGTGGACCCCGGTCCTGCCCTCGTCCTGCCACGCCCGATAGGCCGAGGGATCGCTGCTGAGCTGGTGGATCAGCTCGAGCTGGATATGGCCCCAGTAGCCGAGCGCCAGGTCCATGGTCACCGTCACCGGCTCGCCCATGAAGAAGCACTCCTTCAGCGTGTAGGCGCGGCGGGTGTAGAAGGGTCCGGCCCCCAGCTTGATCCAGTAGTCCAGGGCGGCGTCGAAATCCTGCGGCACATAGGCGATCTGAAGAATGTCGCCGAAGCCGGCCAGGCTGTTCATGGTCATGATGCGGGCCTCCCCCCAAACGGGCGTTCCGCCCGGACGTCTTCCTTAGCCGCGCGCCCTATGGCCGCGCCACCCTGGGCGCCGCCCGCGGGCAGAAGACCTCCGCAGCGTGCGCACGTCCAATCCCCATACCGAATAAATCATTAGCTCCGGTGATATTTCGCCGTTCAACTTGACAGACGTACCTCTGTTCCTTGTTTTCCGACACCGTGATCGGGCGAGTACTACTGGCTGGAGCTATGGAATGACCGCACGTAACCCCCTCTCGTTCGCCAACCTGCAGGTGATCGACGCCGATCCCCTGGAGCAGATCGAGGCGGCGGTCGCGGGAGGCTTCGACGCCGTGGGCCTGAGGATCATCGCCAAGTACCCCACCGACATCCCGATCCCCATCGTCGGCAACAAGGCCATGCTGCAGGCGATCCGGCATCGGCTCGACATCCATGGCCTGTTCGTGCTGGACGCTGAGGTCTTCCGGATGACCGAGGATGTCGACATCGACGCCAAGACGCCGATCCTGGAGACCGTGGCCGAGCTGGGCGCCCACTACCTGCTGTTCGTCAACGAGGACACCGACGAGAGCCGCGCCTCGGAGAACATCGGCCGCCTCGCCGAGAAGGCCGCGCCCTACAAGATCAAGCCGATGCTGGAGTTCGTCTCCTTCTATCCCACCGGCACGGTGGAGGCCGCCGCCCGGCTGATCGAGCGCTCGGGCCATGCCAACGCCGGCGTGATGCTCGACCCGCTGCACCTCAGCCGCTCGGGCGGGACGCCGGACGACCTCAGGAAGCTCAACCCGGCGCTGTTCGACTACTGCCAGTTCTGCGACGCGCCGCCGCCGACGGACTCGCTGGAGCAGCGCAAGATCGAGGGCCGCCAGGACCGGGAGTTCCCCGGCGACGGCGTCCTGCCCCTGGCGGGCATCCTGGACGCCCTGCCGCAGGGAATTCCGCTGTCCGTCGAGACGCCGCGCCTGCGCGACAAGGGCCTGTCGCCCGCCGAACGCGCCCGGCTGTGCGGCGAGGCCACACGGAAGTTTCTCCGAAGCGTCGGGCGGCTGTAGGCTGCCGCCACAAGTCACCTCGGGAGGAACCACCGCATGAAGTCGCGTCGTCTGGGCAATTCGGGTCTGAAGGTCAGCGAGATCGGCCTGGGCTGCAACAACTTCGGCTGGTTCATCGACGAGGCCCAGACCGGCGCGGTCATCGACGCGGCGATCGACGCCGGCATCACCCTGTTCGACACCGCCGACATCTACGGCAAGGCCGAGTCGGAAACGCTGATGGGCAAGCTGCTGGGCGCGCGGCGCCACGACATCGTGCTGGCCACCAAGTTCGGCTCGTCGGCCTGGCCGGAGTGGTACAAGCGCGGCGGGTCGCGCCGCTGGATCATGCAGGCGGTGGAGGACAGCCTGCGGCGCCTGCGCACCGACTACATCGACCTCTACCAGATGCATAAGCCCGACCCCGACACGCCGATCGAGGAGACGCTTCGGGCGCTGGACGACCTCGTGACCCAGGGCAAGGTCCGCTACATCGGCAACTCCAACTTCTCCGGCTGGCAGATCGCCGACGCCGACTGGACGGCGGCCGGCAAGGCCAGGTTCGTCTCCGCCCAGAACCTCTATTCGCTGCTGGAGCGCGGCTCCGAGCGCGAGGTGCTGCCGGCCTGCGAGCGGTTCGGCCTGGGCTTCCTGCCGTTCTTCCCGCTGGCGTCCGGCCTGCTCACCGGCAAGTACAAGCGCGGCCAGCCCCTGCCCGAGGGCGCCCGGCTGTCCACCAACGCCACCCCGATGGCCGCCAAGACCCTGATCGACGCCAACTACGACAAGGTCGAGGCGCTGTCGGCCTGGGTCGAGGCCCGCGGCCACACCCTGCTGGAACTGGCCTTCGCCTGGCTGCTCGCCAAGCCGGTGGTCTCCTCTGTCATCGCCGGCGCCACCAAGCCCGAGCAGGTCAGGGCCAACGCCGCCGCCGTCGAATGGCGCCTGACCCCGGAGGAATACGCCGAGGTCTCCAGGCTGGTGGGCTAGCCGCCCGGCGGCGGGATCGTGCCGGCCGCTATGCCGGCCATCCTGTCGCGCAGCTTCGTGCTGATGATCTCCACGTAGAAGCCGCCCGGCGCCTCGTAGTAGTTCGCGTCGCCGCCGGGCAGGCCCAGGACGCGGTGCGAGCCCTGGCGGATCAACGCCTCGCCGTCGGCCTGCGGCGTCTCCGACCAGTAGCAGAGGTGGTGGATGCCGGCGGCGGCCTGCTCCCAGGGCGTGTCGCGCACCGCCTCGATCAGCTCCACATGCGGCGGGCCCTGCGCCGACAGGGCGATGCGCATGTCGAGCGGGCGCGCCTGGCCGTAGAGCACGGTGGTGGTGTGGCGCACCCCGCCGCCGCGCCAGGTGAGGCCGAAGTCGCGGGCCATGCGCGGCATGGCCTCGTCGATATCGGCGGCGACGACGCCGATGTGGAACAGGTGGTCCGGGTGCAGGGGCGTCATGGTCAGGCTCCGGGGAATTGACCTCTCCCGGCGCCGGGAGAAGATGATAAAGCCCTGTGGCGTCCCCCCGGTCGCACTTGGCGCGAGCCACCCCGCGAAAGAGAACACCGCCGCCCCATGTTGTTCAGGCTGGACCAGATACAGAGCTTTGTCGAGATCGCGAAGCACAACTCTTTCAGCATCGCCGCCTCACATCTGAACGTGACCCAGCCGATGATCTCCACGCGGCTGAAGAACCTGGAGAATGCGATCGGGTTTAGACTGATCCATCGCAACACCAAGGCGATCGCGCTCACCCCCAACGGCGCCCTGTTCCTGGAACGCTGCCTGGAGATACTGGAGTCCATCGCCAACGCCGAGCGGCTGGTCAGCCAGATCGGCGGCAATGCGCGGCCGGTGCGCGTGGGCGCCGTGCCCACCCACAGCTGGCGCCGCTGGACCCTGCTGCAGTCGTTCATGCGCCGCTATCCGCAGGCCGTGCTGGAGGTCGACACCTTCTCCTCGACGGTGATCGCCGAGAAGCTGCTGAAGGGCGAGCTGGACATCGGCTTCATACATCGCCGCGGCACCCTGCCGCTGGAGGAGGTGGGCCTGCTGGACGGCCACTACGGCCTGGTCTCGCGCGCCGACGGCAAGCCCGGGCCGCCGGTCATCACCCTGTCCGACCTGCCCTACCAGGAGGTCGCCCTGTTCCCGCGCCCGCTGGATCCCACCCGTCACGACGAGCTCACCCAGGCCCTGGAGGCCATCGGCGTGCGCACCGTCGCCATCCCCGAGACCACCGACGAGGGCATCGTCAACTTCGTGCGCCGGATCGGCACCCCGGTGGTGGCCCTGAAGCCCTGGGGCGACGACAGCGCCCCGGCAGACCTCACCTTCCAGGACCTGTCGGACGTCTCGGTGCGGCGCGAACTGGTCATCGCGCGCGCCTCGCGGACCACGGCGGCGGCCGAGCTCCTGTGGGAGCATTGCCTGAGCGCCCCCAAGGCCTGAAGCGCACTCAGCGGGCCTTGTACCAGACCGGGATGGAGCCGGCGCCGTCCATGGCCGGCGACAGCGGCGTGCGCAGGTGCTTGGCGGCGGCCGCCATCTCCTTGACCTTGGCCAGGTCGTCGGTCTCCACCTCGTACATGTGCATGTAGCGCCGGGTGGCCTTGGGGTTGTTCGCCTCCTCGGGGGCCACCTCGTATCGGGTGCAGCGGGTCGCGCCGCTGTCGCGGATGAATTCCGGGATGTGGACGTTGTCGAGGAAGTCGTTCAGCTCGTCGTCCCGGCCGTCCACCGCATCGACCAGGACCAGGAACACGTACTTCGCCATTTCCGCCCCTCATGTGTTTCGCGCCGCCTGTGCGGCAGGTTCACACCGCCGGAGGGACGCGTCCAATTCCAATATCCGACGCCGGATAGCCAGGGCTTATTCCGGCGGGCGCAGGGGGCGCGCCGGCGCCGGAAGATCTGAAGCCACGAACAACACGAAAAACACGAACAGGCCGCGAAGCGGCGACCCCGCGGCCAGATGGCTTGCGCGGGATGGCGCCTGCGGCGCGCCGGAGGTTCCGACGCATAGGCCTGTTCGTGTTCTTCGTGTCGTTCGTGGCCGCGCGCAGCGCATCTTCAGGCTGAGCTTTCGAAGGCGGGCCGGTCTTCGCCCTCCTCCCCCGGCGGGTCAGGCAGGTCGCGCCAGTGCTCGGCGCCTTGCGGCGACAGGCCCAGGCGCAGGCAGGTGCGGGCCACGTGGTCGTCCAGGGGCTCGTCGCAGAAGTCGGTGCGCTCGCTGGCGGCCTGCAGCAGGTCGTCCAGCTCTTCGGTGTAATCCTCGCGTGCGTCCTCGTCCTCGGCCTCGTCCCAGACGACGCGCACGACCGCGGCGCGGACCTCGCCCACCCGGCGCGCCGCGGCGAGGCCGCTGGTGGGCGGCCTGGCTTCTTGCGGCGCGGCCGCTTCCCTGGCCGCCTGTTCCTGCTCGCGCCGGAACCGCGCCTTCAGCGCCAGGGTCTGGCGCAGCGATCGGGCGAACCGCTGGTAGGTGCGGCCCAGCTCGGCGATCTCGCCGGTCTCCTCGGCCGCCATCAGCCTGTCATGCACCCGCTCGGCCGCCGCCAGGTCGCGCGCGGCCAGCCGGGCGAGTATCTGCTCATCGCTGATGTCTGGCTTGCAGGTGTCTGGGGGGACGGACATGGGGGCATCAGAACACGCCGATGCGTCAGAAGCGGACGTAGGGAGTGGGGGGCGAAATTGCCTATTCAGTCACGAGGCAAACGTCCGCCTTCGACCGAGGGTGTGTGGAAACGCGGTGGCGCGGACTTCGAAGTGTTTGGTTGATGGCCGCTCTGTGAGGCCGGAGGTTGGAGATGACGGTTCGGCGCGAGGCAAACAACGCCTTCCTCAGGCCCGCATCGCCGCTATCAGGGGCTGGAC
>CANJKG010000006.1 GCA_947474775.1 Caulobacteraceae bacterium
CGGCCTATGGCCTGGCCGCCGCGGCCCTGATGTTCATCGCCATCCTGGTCTCGGCCCTGGGCACCCATCGCCGGATCGCCGGCCTGCATCCGCCGCCCCTGCGCCGGCGCACCCTTCCCCAGCTCGCCCGCGAGATGGTGGGCACGCTGTCCCACGCCTCGTTCCTGAGGGTGCTGATGGCGGCGTTGTGCGCGGCCCTGGCCAACGGGCTGATCCTGTCGAGCTCGCTCTATATGAACACCTTCTTCTGGGGGCTCGGCTCGGACCAGATCGCAGGCTTCACCATCGCCAGCGTCATCTCGGCCATGATCGCCTTCGCGATCGCCCCGATGCTGTCGCGCCGGTTCGGCAAGCGGCCCTCCGCCATGGCCCTGCTAGGGATCACGACGGCCGTGGCCGCCGCGCCGGTCATCCTGCGACTGCTGGGCCTGGCCCCGGGCGACGACAGCCCGTGGCTGTTCCCCATGGTGATCGCCTCGCACGTGATCGCCACGGCCAGTTCGATCACCACCTCCATCCTGATCTCGTCCATGACCGCCGACGTGGTTGAGGACTCGGAGCTGACCACCGGGCGGCGCTCCGAGGGCCTGTTCTTCTCGGCCTCCGCCTTCGTGGCCAAGGCGGTCTCCGGCGTCGGCATCTTCGCCTCCAGCCTGCTGCTCTGGATCGTGGGCTTCCCGGCCGGCGCGAGGCCGGGCGAGGTGGACGAGGGGATCGTGAACCACCTGGGCATGGTCTACGTGCCGGCGCTGGCGGTCTTCTACGCCGCCGCCGCGGTCTGCCTGCTTGGCTACAGGATCACACGGGAGAGCCACGCCAAGGCGCTGAAGGACCTGGGTAGTTAGCGGGCGGACCGGAATGTGCTAGGATGTCACCGATGCAGCCCGAACCGTCCATTTTCGATGAGATCGATGATGAGGCCGACGAGCGCGCCATGCTCGAAGGCGAGGCGGCGGCGGACGCCGGGCAATACGTTCCTCACGAGGAAGTGGCCGAGTGGCTGAAGACGTGGGGCACTCCCGATGAGAAGCCTGCGCCCGCCAAGTGGTTCAAGTAGTCTGGACTGAGCCGGCGCTCGCCAGCCTTGAGGCCATCCGCAGCTATATCGCCCAATTCAACCCGCTGGCCGCTCAGCGTATGGCTATCCGTCTATTGGCCGCCGGCATGAGCCTGGCCGATCATCCCGAACGGGGTCGTTCCATGGGTCGGGGCCGCCGCGAACTGGTGACGGTGCCGCCCTATCTGATCCGGTACCGCGTAAAGGGCGCGAGGGTCGAGATCATCGCCATTCGCCATGGTGCGCGGCAGGCCGGTTAGGCTGCGAGCCGATTTAAAGCCACTTAGGCTTAGGTTTGCTCGACGCCCAACCCCAATCCCACAGCATCTCGCGAAGATCATCGTCATCTCCGACTGAGACGCACGAATAGCCAAACCCGTCCGCAGTCAGCGCATCAACGAATGGTTCAATAGCTGCCCATTCCGGATCCGCAGTCATGCCGCTCGATCCTCCGAAGTCAGGCAGAAGCGCAACAAACGGCACAAGTCGACCTCGGGTGCTCACAGTGGCCGGCGCCTGCACGATGATGCCGAGGGCATGAGCGGCCTTGGTCCATTGCTCGGTTTGAGAGGTCATCGGCGAACGCTATCCCGGCCAGCGCGAGATGCCCACACTATGCCCGCTGCCCCTCAAGTCGACGCAAACGGATAGGGCGAGATCGACTTGGTGAAATCGTCAACCATCAGGGTCCGGCTGATCGGCTCGGCGGCCCGCTGCGGACAGGCGGGCCTCTCGCAGATGCGGCAGGCGGGGCCGATGGGGGTGGCGGCGGGGTCGCGCAGGTCGAGGCCGCGGGAATAGACCAGGCGGTCGGCGTATTTCAGCTCGCAGCCCATGCCGATGGCCAGTTCGGCGTCCTCCTCCGAATAGCGGATGGCGGCGCGGGCCACGGTGCGGGCCAGGGTGAAGTAGCGCTGGCCGTCGGGGGTCTCGACGATCTGGGTGACGATGCGGCCGGGCGTGCGGAAGCTGGAGTGGATGTTCCAGCGCGGGCAGGCGCCGCCGAACCGCGAGAAGGGGAAGGCGGAGCTGGCGAACCGCTTGGAGATGTTGCCCGCCGAATCCACACGCACCATGAAGAACGGGATGCCCCGCGCGCCGGGCCGGGCGAGCGTGGTCAGCCGGTGGCAGGCCTGCTCGAAACTGACCCCGAAGCGGGCCCGGATCAGTTCGATGTCATAGGCGTTGGCCTCGGCCGCCTCCTGGAAGGCCGCATAGGGCATCAGGATGGCGGCGGCCAGGTAGTTGGCCAGCGACACCTTCAGCAGGCCCCGCGTGGGCCGGTCGGGCGGCGCGGCGCGGTCGACCAGGGCGTCCAGCCGCTCGCGGTGCTCCAGCAGCGCCAGCTGGTAGGCCAGGGAGAAGGAGCGCCCGGCGGCGGTGAGCATCTCCGACAGGAACAGCCGGCGGCGGTGGTGATCGAAGCGGCGCAGGCTCTCCGGCAGCACGTCCACCGGCACCACGCGCACCTGGATCCCGTGGCGCTTGGCCAGCCGCTCGCGCGCGGCCACAGGGAAATCCTGGCCCTCGGCATGGAGTTCGCCGGCCAGGACGCTGGCGGCCTCCTCCAGTTCGGCGAAATAGTTCTTCTGCGCCTGGATGAAGTCGCGCACCCAGTCGGAGGGCGTGCCGGTGGAGGAGAGCGCGCCCTCCTCCGGCCGTCCGGCGGCGCCCAGGTCGCCAAGGCGGCGCTGGTCCAGGTAGGCGCGGTAGAGGCGCACGATGGCCTCCGAGACGCCCGGCGCATTGTCCGCCACCTCGGCGATCTCGTGGCGGGCGACGCCCAGGTCGCGAAACATCTGGTCGGAGAACACCTCCGTCAGCCCGGTCGCGCCGCCGGAGTCCGGATCGACGGAGAGACTCTTCAGGTCCAGGTCATAGGTCTCGGCCAGCCGCAGCAGCACCTGCGCCGTCACCGGCCGCTGATTGCGTTCCAGGAGGTTGAGGTAGCTTGGAGAGACGCCGAGGTCCTCGGCCATGCGGCTCTGGGTGAGGCCGAGCTCGCGACGCATCCGCTTCATGCGGGCGCCCAGGAACAGCTTCCGGTCTGCGGACGGCAAGGCCATTTTGTGTGATTGTCACAACTTTACAGAAGTGACAACGATTTACTGTGACAGCGTAGCCTTTTCGCAGCTGCAGCATGTTTCCCGCAGCGCAAATGAGGACTACTGCCCAGGTGACGGCTGCATGACGGCCACGTGACGACGCTCGGGTATCCCGACCAAATGCGGAAGAGACAGATGGCGTATCAGGACCACATAATTCAGATGAGCCAGCTCATCGCGAGCAAGAACGGCCTCTGGAACGGCATCGACCCCGAGTTCGTGTCGCGCATGCGGCTGCAGAACCGCTTCAAGACCGGCCTGGAGATCGCCCGCTACACCGCCGGCATCATGCGCCAGGACATGGCGGCCTATGACGCCGACCCCTCGCAATACACCCAGTCCCTGGGCTGCTGGCACGGCTTCATCGCCCAGCAGAAGATGATCTCCATCAAGAAGCACTTCGGCTCGACCAGCCGCCGCTACCTCTACCTCTCCGGCTGGATGATCGCGGCCCTGCGCTCCGAGTTCGGCCCGCTGCCAGACCAGTCGATGCACGAGAAGACCTCCGTGCCGGCGCTGATCGAAGAACTCTACACCTTCCTGCGCCAGGCCGACGCCCGCGAGCTGAACCTGCTGTTCCAGAGCATCGACGCCGCCCGCAAGGCCGGCGACAAGGCCAAGGAATCCGTCCTGCTGGAGCAGGTCGACAATTTCCAGACCCACGTGGTGCCGATCATCGCCGACATCGACGCCGGCTTCGGTAACGCCGAGGCCACCTACCTCCTGGCCAAGAAGATGATCGAGGCCGGCGCCTGCGCCCTGCAGATCGAGAACCAGGTCTCCGACGAGAAGCAGTGCGGCCACCAGGACGGCAAGGTCACCGTCCCGCACGAGGATTTCCTTCAGAAGGTGCGCGCCTGCCGCTACGCCTTCCTCGAACTGGGCGTGGAGAACGGCGTCATCGTCACCCGCACCGACTCCCTGGGCGCCGGCCTCACCAAGCAGATCGCCGTCAGCGCCGCCCCCGGCGACATCGGCGACCAGTACAACGCCTTCCTCGACTGCGAGGAGATCACCGCCGACAACCTCTCCAACGGCGACGTGGTGATCAACCGCAACGGCAAGCTGATGCGGCCCAAGCGCCTGCCCAGCAACCTCTTCCAGTTCCGCGAAGGGACCGGCGAGGACCGCTGCGTGCTGGACAGCATCACCTCGCTGCAGAACGGCGCCGACCTGATCTGGATCGAGACCGAGAAGCCCCACGTCGAGCAGATCGCCGGGATGATGGACCGCATCCGCAAGGTCATCCCCAACGCCAAGCTGGTCTACAACAACTCGCCGTCGTTCAACTGGACGCTGAGCTTCCGCCAGCAGGTCTATGACGCCTGGAAGGCGGCCGGGAAGGACGTCGCCGCCTACGACCGCGACAGGCTGATGAGCGCGGACTACGACGACACCGCCCTGGGCGCCGAAGCCGACGAGCGCATCCGCAACTTCCAGGCCGACGGCGCCAAGCGGGCAGGCATCTTCCACCACCTGATCACGCTTCCGACCTACCACACCGCCGCGCTGTCGACGGACAACCTGGCCAAGGAGTACTTCGGCAAGCAGGGCATGCTGGGCTACGTCAAGAACGTCCAGCGCGAGGAGATCCGCCAGGGTATCGCCTGCGTGAAGCACCAGAACATGTCCGGCTCGGACATCGGTGACGACCACAAGGAGTACTTCGCCGGCGAGGCCGCCCTGAAAGCTGGCGGCGCGCACAACACCATGAACCAGTTCGCCTGAAGACCGACTTTCGTCTGAACAACGGGTGGCCCGTGGCGTAAGCTGCGGGCCACTCATTTTGGGAGTTCCCGCCATGTCCGTCGATGTCGCCGCCCGCCCCGCCGTCCAGATCAAGGGCTCCGTCGAAGGACGCGCCGCCGAGGTGCTGACGCCGGAGGCGCTGGAGTTCCTGGCCGGGCTGCACCACCGCTTCAACGACCGCCGCCTCGAGCTGCTGGCCTTGCGCGAGGAGCGCCAGACCCGCTTCGACGCCGGCGCCCAGCCCGACTTCCTGCCCGAGACCGCCGAGGTGCGGGCCGGCGACTGGAAGGTGGCGCCGATCCCCGCCGACCTGCAGGACCGTCGCGTGGAGATCACCGGCCCGGTGGACCGCAAGATGATCATCAACGCGCTCAACTCCGGCGCGCGGGTGTTCATGGCCGACTTCGAAGACGCCTCCTCGCCCACCTGGGCCAATAGGATCGACGGCCAGGTCAACCTGAAGGACCGCTGGGCCGGCCAGATCGGCTTCACCGACGCCACCACCGGCAAGGCCTATGCCCTGAAGGACAAGGTGGCGACTCTGCTGGTGCGCCCCCGCGGCTGGCACCTGCCCGAGGCCCATGTCCATGTCGATGGCGAGGAGATGTCTGGCTCACTGTTCGACTTCGGCCTCTACGTCTTCCACAACGCCAAGGCGGCGATCGCCGCCGGGACCGGCCCCTACTTCTACCTGCCGAAGATGGAGAGCCATCTCGAGGCCCGCCTGTGGAACGATGTTTTCGTCCATGCCCAGGACGCCATGGGCGTCCCGCAGGGGACCATCAAGGTCACGGTGCTGATCGAGACCCTGCCCGCCGCCTTCGAGATGGACGAGATCCTCTATGAGCTGCGCGAGCACATGGCGGGCCTCAACTGCGGCCGCTGGGACTACATCTTCTCCTTCATCAAGCGCCTGCGCGCCCAGCCCGGGGCGCTGACGCCGGACCGTAGCGCCATGACCATGGGCCAAGCCTTCCTGGCGGCCTATTCCCTGAAACTGATCCAGACCTGCCACCGCCGCGGCGCCTTCGCCATGGGCGGCATGGCGGCGCAGATCCCGGTAAAGGGCGACGAGGCGGCCAACCAGGCGGCCTTCGCCAAGGTCCGCGCCGACAAGGAGCGGGAGGCCAACGCCGGCCATGACGGCACCTGGGTCGCCCACCCGGACCTGGTGCCCGTGGCCATGGAGGTGTTCGACCGGGTGATGCCGCAGCCCAACCAGCTGGACAAGCTGCGCGAGGACGCCGTGGTCACCCGCGAGGACCTGCTGCGCGTCCACGAGGGCGAGCGCACCGAGCAAGGCCTGCGCGAGAACATCCGCGTCGGCGTCCAGTACATCGAGGCCTGGCTGCGGGGCAAAGGCGCGGTGCCGCTCTACAACCTGATGGAGGACGCCGCGACCGCGGAGATCAGCCGCGCGCAGATCTGGCAGTGGATTCGCCACAAGGCCACGCTGTCCGACGGCCGCCCGGTGACCCGCGAACTGTTCCAGGCCGTCCTCGACGAGGAGATGGCGGCCCTGCGCCAGGTTCTGCCAGCGTCCGCCTTCGAAGCAGGCCGCTTCACCGACGCCGTACGCATCTTCGCCGAGATGAGCCTGTCGGAGGGCTTCGAGGAGTTCCTGACGCTGCCCGCCTATCGCGCGCTGGGGTGAACGAGGCCAGTTTCTCGCCCGCCGGGAGGAGAGCGCCGCCTATTTCTTCACCCAGGCGCCGCCTTGCGGACGGTAGTATTCGCCGGCCTTGAGCCTCAGTTCGACCACCTGCTTGAAGGTCGCCGCCCCCACCACGTCGGGCGTCACGCCCTGGCGCGCGGCGGTTTCACGATAGAGCTGTGCGCGCGCAGCGTTGATCTCGGCGACGGCGGTCCGGATCGCGGGATCGGCCGGCTGGGTGACGAAGCCGAGGAAGCCGTCAGCCTGTTCCCCGACGACGCCCGCGGCCTTGGCGGTGTCGACCGTGGCCTTGGCCGCCGCGGTCTGGGCGATGGCGGCGGGGGCCAGGGCGGCGGCGGTCGCGCCGATCGCCAGGCCCAGGATGTCACGCATCTGCATGTCTCAGGTCCTTCAGAACAGGTTCGGGTTCGACTGGATCAAGGCCTTCACGTCCTCGTCCAGGCGCAGGCGGACGTCGGCGTCCAGCTTGGCGTAGATGGTGATGGGGGCCACCTCGACGCGCACAGTGGGCGCGCAGGCGGCCAGGCTCAACACTGGCAGGCTCAGCAGGGCCAGCGCGCCGACGGCTGCGGCCTGCGAGCGGGGTGGTGCGGTCATGCGCGTCTCTCCATGGGGTTTCCTATAGGGCTTCACGGCTGAACGCCGCCTGAACCGCGCAGCCGCAGGTACTGGGCGAACTCGGACAACAGTTGGTCCAGGTTGAGGGTCGAGTCGAGGGTCAGATTGACTCCCGTGCCCGACGGCAGCGGCAGCGGCTTGTTCATGAACTTTCGGGCCAGAAGGTCTGGTATGCTGAGCCTGATCCTCTGTTTCGTCGGCGGATCGTGCTTGCCGATGATGTGGAACAGCACGCCCAGCCGGCCCTCGGGCAGGCTGTCGATCTTGGCGTCAAGGGTCTCGAACGCCAGGTTCTCCATCGCCTGGTAGGCCATGTCGGTGAAGGTGTTGGGCGCGGCCGGCGCGGCGGCCTGGACGCCCTCGCCCTGGGCGCCGATGGCGGTCAGGGCCTCGCGCTTCAGGGATATCCGCCCAGGCTCGATGGCGCGAAGCTCGCCGCCGCCCACATGGATGCGGCCCTCAAGCACCTCGAACGGCACCCGCCCGCTGAGCCTGGCAGCGAGGTCGAGCTGCTCCCCGAACGGCGAGGCTTCCACCATGTCGTGGATCTGCACGCCCTCGAAGGCCAGCACGCCGGTGACCGGCGCCTTGGGATCGAGGGGAACCCGCACATCCTGGATGCGGATGCGCCCACCGCCCACCTCAGCCTCGCCACCGGCGATCAGCAGGCCGGTCTCGTCGATGCCGAAGCTGGCCGACAGGTCGCTGATCCCGGCCAATGCGCCGACGCCGCGCGCCCGCAGCATCTGGCCGGGCGCGGCGATCAGCGGCGCGAGGCTGGTGAACACGATGTCGCCGGAAAGCCCGGTGACCAGGCCCGCCGGGCTCTTGAAGTCGAGGCCGGGGATGGAGAGCTTTCCGCTACTGGTGGACGCGCCGCCCGCCCATGCGAACCGCCCCTCGAAACGCGCCTGGCCCGTCGCGGGCGATCCGATGGCGCCGGCCAGGGGCGACAGCCGCGCAGGCTGCAACCCGTCGGGCGTGAACTCCAGCATGCCGGTGTCGATCTCCGCCCCGCCGCGCGCGTTTCCCGCTTGGTGGCGGACACCCACCCTCGCGAGGGGCTGGCCTTGGGGCGTGGCCAGCACCAGAAGACCGGTCAGGGCCTCGCCCGCCATGCCGGCTCGGCCGCTCAGCTGCAGGGGGAAGAAGCGTGGCTGGGCGGCCATGTCCACGAGCCGGGCGCGGTCGATATCCGCCCGCAGCCGCATGTCGCCGCCGGCCTGCGTGAGCTCCACCGATCCCGCGCCATCGTCCACCTGGACCTGCATGGTGGCCGCCGTCGCCCCGAAGCCTTCGGCCCGGCCGCGCAGGCGCAGGGCCTCGCCCGACAAGGCCAGCAGCGGCCCCCCGCTCGGGCAGAGCCTCCCCGTCAGCCGCTCTATGTCGTTCTCGCCGAACTCCAGCCGGTCGGCGGACATCGCGACGCATCGGTCCGCCACGAAGCTGAGGCTCCCGCCGCTCGCCCGCAGCGTCCCAGCCGCATCGATACCGCCGGCCTGAAGCGGGCCCATGAACAGCTGGTCGGCCCGCAGCCGCCCGCTGGCCGTGAGGCCGCCCGCAGCCAGCGTCAGCCGTTCAATGGTGGCGTCCGCACGAGGCAGGCCACCGCCTTCCATCTGCACCCGCATCGCCCCGCCGGCGGAGCCGATGAGCGGCGCCGCGCCGCGCGCGTGGATAGCGGCCGTCCCGCCGCTGCGCGTAGTCAGTCGGACCGACCGGTTGGCGTCCACCGCCCAGCCGCCCTCGCTTGCTCGGACCCCGAGTCCAGGGGCGGAGACGTGAAAATCCCGCAGGCCGCGCTTCAGGGCCGCCGTCTGGAGGGAATCGGCGGCCAGCGGCGGACCCAGGCCGCTCCAGGAGCCGTCCGCGCTGAAACTGGTCGCCAGGCTCACGCCGGCGCCGCCTTTCGGCCGCCAGACCAGGGGGCCCTGCACCGTCGCGGCCACCCTGGTGAGCCGCAGGTCGGCGGCCATCAGGCTCGCCAGCCCCGCCTCACCGCTGAGGTTTGCGGTGACCGCATCTCCGCCAGTCCGGGTCCAGCGCAGGTCGGAGGCTTGGGCCTTGAACTTAACCTGCCGCATCGGCGAACCATTCAGGATTCCCGACTCCGCACTCAGCTCGGCCGCCCCGCCGCCGGTGAGCGCGAGGGTGTCAGTCCAGCCGATGGCGCGGCCGGTGAAGCCCGCCACGATCCGCGCCTTCGCCAGCCGGCCGCCGGCCATCCCCAGGCTGTCGGCCACTAGGGTTGCCCGTACCGAAACCGGTCCTTCGGCCCGCCGACCCTTCATGTCCGGATAGGCCGTCTCCGCCGTCACCCGCAGCCGGCCGCCGACGAGATCGCCGCCTGCGCCGCTGGCCTGGGGAATCGCCAGGGCCAGGGAGGCGGTGAATCGTCCGTCTTTTGTCCGCGCCGTCAGGGCCCCGGCACCCAGGTCGGCGGCCAGTCCTGGCCCGTTCAGCCGTGTCGGCGCCGAACTGGCGTCCAGCGAGACCAGCCGGCCGTCGTCGGCCACCGCGTCGGCCGCCAGCCGCACCGGGCCGAAGTCGGTGGCCAGCAGAAGCACGCCCTTGTCCACCACGATGCGTGGCTGGCGCTTGGGGGTCGGCCGGCCCATGAAATCGGTCACCACCGGATCGAGGCTGCCGAAACTCAGCTTGCCGTCCTTCAGCCGCGCCCGCAGCACCGGCGCGCGCAGCCGCACCTCGGTCACCTCGACCCCCAGCGGATCGCCGCGCCAGAAACCGGTGAGGCGGTAGCTCACCTCCGCCCGCTCCGCCGTCAGGTCAGGCCGCGCCCGATCGCCCAGGCGCAAGCGGCCGGTGAAGGCTGAGAAGCCGAAGCTGTCCACGGTCACCTCGGACGCGACGCCGCGGTCCTGCAGCCAGTCGCTCAGCCCATCGTGGGCGATCGAGCGGCGGGCCGCGTAGAGGCCCCCCGCCGCCAGCATGGCGGCGAGCCCCACCGCGCCCAGCAACAGGCGACGACGGCTTACGGCTCTTGGCACGGGATCGGTCAAAAGGCTCTCGCGGTCCAGCTTGGCTATTCGTCAGATAACGCAATCCGCGCCAAACGGGGACGTTCCCGTTGAAGCATGGCGGCCACGCCGGCGGCATTGACTTGGCTGGCGTGGCCGGGCCTATACGGCCGTTTGAAACGGCCGCCGCCTGGCGCTTCCGCCGCGGCCTGGAAGACAACGAGGATTCGCCCCGGATGCCCAAGATCAACGACGTCACCGACCTGTCCTACGAAGGCGAGATCGCGGTCGTCACCCTGAATTCACCGCCGGTGAACGCGCTCTCCGTCCCGGTGACCGAAGGCCTGTTCGACGCCTTCAACGCGGCGATCGCCTCCGACGCCAAGGCCATCGTCCTGATCTGCGAGGGCCGCACCTTCATCGCCGGCGCCGACATCGCCGGCTTCGGCACCATCCGTACGCCGCGCGCGACCCTGCAGGACGTACAGAAGGTCATGGAGAACTCGCCCAAGCCGGTGATCGCCGCCATCCACGGCACCGCGCTCGGCGGCGGGCTGGAGACGGCGCTCACCGCCCACTACCGCGTGGCCGTGCCCTCCGCGAAGGTCGGCCTCCCGGAAGTCCACCTGGGCCTGCTGCCCGGCGCCGGCGGCACCCAGCGCCTGCCGCGCCTGACCGGCCCGGAGAAGGCCCTGGAGCTGGTCACCTCCGGCCGCCACGTGGGCGCCAAGGAAGCCCTTGAATCCGGCATCGTCGACGAGCTGGTCCCGGAAGGCCAGCTGCGCGAAGGCGCCGTGGCCTTCGCCAGGAAGGTGCTGGCCGAGGGCAAGCCGCTGCGCAAGGTCCGCGACAACGACGACAAGGTGGCTCCGTTCCGCGGCAAGCCGGAGCTGTTCGACACCTTCCGCAAGGCCAACGCGCGCAAGTTCCGGGGCTACAAGGCGCCCGGCCACAACATCAGCGCCGTCGAGGCGGCGGTGAACCTGCCCTTCGACGAGGGCATCGTCGAGGAGCGCCGCCTGTTCGTCGAGCTGGTCACCAGCCCGGAATCGGCGGCCCAGCGCTATTCCTTCTTCATCGAGCGCGCGGCCCAGAAGATCCCCGACATCGATCCCGCCACGCCTACCCTGCCCATCAAGAGTGTGGGTGTGATCGGCGCCGGCACCATGGGCGGCGGCATCGCCATGAACTTCGCCAACGCCGGCATCCCGGTGACCATCGTGGAGATGGCCCAGGCCAACCTGGACCGCGGCCTCGGCGTCATCCGCAAGAACTACGAGAACACCGCGAAGCGCGGCGGCATCACCGAGGCCCAGGTCGAGGAGCGCATGGGCCTGCTCACCGGCTCGCTGGACATGAACGACCTGGCCGACGTGGACCTGGTGATCGAGGCGGTCTTCGAGGACATGGGGGTCAAGAAGGAGATCTTCACCAAGCTCGACGCCATCTGCAAGCCGAGCGCGATCCTGGGCACCAACACCTCCTACCTCGACATCAACGAGATCGCCGCGGTGACCAAGCGGCCGGAGAGCGTCATCGGCCTGCACTTCTTCTCCCCGGCCAACGTCATGAAGCTCTTGGAGATCGTGCGCCCGGCCAAGGTGAAGAAGGAGATCGTCGCCACCGCTGTGAAGCTCGCTAAGCAGATCGGCAAGGTCGGCGTGGTGGTGGGCGTCTGTTACGGCTTCGTCGGCAACCGCATGCTCACCAAGCGCCAGCTGCAGGCCAACGACGTGGTCATCGACGGCGCCAACTTCTGGGACGTCGACCGGGTGCTCTACGACTTCGGCTTCCCCATGGGCCCCTACGCCATGATGGACCTGGTGGGGCTGGACGTGATCAAGGACAAGCCTGGCGAGAAGAGCATGCGCGGCGCCATGGTCGACAAGGGGCGGCTGGGCCAGAAGGGCGTCGGCGGCTTCTACGACTACGACGACAAGCGCAACTCGACGCCCTCGCCGGTGGCCAACGAGATCATCGACGAGTTCCGCAAGAAGGCCGGCAAGACACCGCGCCCCGTCTCCGACGAGGAGATCCTGGAACGCTGCATGTTCATCGTCGTCAACGAGGGCGCCAAGTGCCTGGAAGAAGGCATGGCGATCCGCGCCTCCGACATCGATGTGATCTGGCAGAACGGCTACGGCTTCCCGCCCTACCGGGGCGGGCCGATGTACTGGGCCGACAACGTGGTGGGCCTGCCCAAGATCCTCGAGCGGCTGAAAGTCTATCAGAAAGAGATCGGCGACGCCTTCAAGCCCGCCGCGCTCCTGGAAAAACTTGTCGCCGAGAACAAGAAGTTCGCTGACTTCGCGGCCTGAGGGCGCACGGCGCCCAACTTGGCAGCAGGCTTGGCCATGGAGTGCTAAGTTCCTGTTTTTAATGGTTTTTTCTGGCGAATCACGCCTACCCTGATTGCGCGGGGCAGGCTTTGGTCCCGTCGTGCAGGTCGCGAGGGGCTGATGATCGCTTCGCCGGAGTTCAAAAAACGGCTGGCAGGCTACGGCCTGACCACCGCTGAGATCCTCTACCGGATGCCCGACCATCCGGCCCTGCTGCAGAGCTATGTCTGGCAGGACTACGACCTGTTCCCGCAGTTCCCGGAGCTCAAGCGGTTCCTGGAGTTCTGGCGCACCACGCTGGAGGGACCGCTGTTCAAGGTCACCGTCGGCCACAGCCGGCTGATCAAGCCCGCCGAACTGCGGGCCCTGGACGCCGAATTCCGCCTGCACTGAACGGCTCGACAGCGCGGGCTGGCGCGTGTTCAGGTCGCCCGTGCCCCGGCTCCTGCTTCTTCCGCTGATCATCGGCGCGCTCGCCCTGACGATGGTCGCCTGCGGGGACAAGGTCCATCGACCGGCCTGCCCCTCAGGCCAGGTCTGTCTCGAGTACGGCAACCTCATGGAGCCACTGACCCTCGACCCTCAGAAGGCCAACCTGATCGACGAGGGCACGATCATCTCCGACATGATCTTCGGCCTGACCACCGACGGGCCCGACGCCCAGCCGGCGCCGGCCATGGCCACGTCCTGGGAGACCAGCCCCGACGGCCTGGTTTGGACCTTCCACCTGCGCCAGGCCCAGTGGTCGGACGGCGTGCCGGTGACCGCGGACGATTTCGTCTACGCCTACCGCCGAATCCTCGCGCCCGAGACGGCGTCGATCTACGCCTACTTGGTCTACCTGCTGAAGAACGGCCAGGCGGTGAACGAGGGCAAGGCCGCGCCGGAGGCCCTGGGCGCCCGCGCGATCGATGCCCACACCTTGCAGCTCACCCTTGAGCACTCGGCGCCGTATCTGCCCGGCCTGCTCAAGCACCAGAGCTTCTTCCCGGTGCCGCGGCATGCGGTGGAGAAGTTCGGCGACGACTGGGTCAAGCCCGGCCGCTACGTCTCCAACGGCCCCTACACCCTGGTCTCCTGGCGGTCGGGCGACCACATCCAGGTGGTCAAGAATCCCCGTTTCTGGGACGCGGCCAAGGTCTGCATCGACCGCATCAACTACTATCCGATCCCGGACGTCGTGGCCGGCGAGCGGCGCGTGGCCAACGGAGAGCTCGACATCGCCACCGAGTTCCAGTCGAACCGCATCGAGCACATGCGCAAGACCATGCCGGACGCCATCCGCACCCATGTGTCGCTGGGGACCGGCTACCTGTCGTTCAATACCCGCGATCCCGGGCCGCTGCGGGACGTGCGCGTACGCCGGGCGCTGTCGGAGGCCATCGACCGCGAGTTCATCAACACCAAGCTGAAGCGCGCCGGCCAGCTGCCCGCCTACAGCTTCGTGCCGCCTCCGATCGCCAACTATGTGTCTGGACCTCGGCTGCGTTGGGCGGACAAGCCCTTCGAGGCGCGGCAGGTGGAGGCCCGCGCGCTGCTGGCCCAGGCCGGCTATGGGCCGAAGCGGCCGCTCACCATCGAGATGAAGGTCGCCGGCTCCACCGAGAGCCTGCTGATGACCGAGGCCATCCAGGCCGACTGGCGCGCCGTCGGCGTGAAGGTCAGCGTGGTGCAAAACGAGGGCCAGATCGCCTTCGCCGCCTACCGGAACCGCGACTTCCAGGTTGGCTCCATGCGCTGGTTCGCCGACTTCAACGATCCCGTCACCTTTCTGGCGCTGTTCAAGTCGGACACCGGCGCGCAGAATTACGGGGACTACAAGAACCCAGCCTACGACGCCCTGCTGGCGGCCGCCGACAACGAGCCGGACGCGGGCAAGCGCGCCGCCATCCTGGCCCGAGCCGAGCAGACCATGCTCGACGACGAGGTGATCGCCCCGATCTATTTCGAGGTGAACCGCAACCTGGTCAGCCCCAAGGTCACCGGCTGGGTGGACAACGTGGAGAACTTCCACCGCGCCCGGTGGCTGTGCATCAAGCGCTAGCGGTTCCGGTACACCCAGCGGGTCTCGTAGTGGCAGTTGCGCTTGGAGCTGCCCTTGGCGATCTCGTGGCCTGCCACGGCGCCAACCCCGGCGCCGATCAGGGTCGAGCCGGTGTCCTTGCCCAGAGCGTTGCCCACGAGGCCACCACCGATGGCGCCGATCATCGTGCCATTGGTGGCCTTCTTCTTCGAATGGTCGCAGACCCAGACCTTCTCCTGGACGCGCACGCGCTTGGCCTGGGCGACTGGCGCGATGGCGCTGGCGGCGACCAGGGCTGATAGCGCCAGGGATAAGGTGGTGATCGAGGTCTTCCGCATGTTCGGGCTCCTTGCAGGCTTGGGACACGCGGCCCCTAAACCCCGCACGGAGCCCGAGGTTGCCTTAAGCTCTGCGGTTCTGCTGCGAGGCCAGCGAGCCGCCCGGCCGGTTGGCGAGGCGGTCGTGCAGCACCCAGCCGCCGTGGCTCTGCGCCCTCATCCAGCCACTGGAGGCCCAGGTGCCGCCGTCAACGGCGATGTTCACCCCACTGACGTAACGCGACATGGGCGAGGCCAGGAAGGCCGCTACGTCGCCGCATTCGTCGATATCGCCCTCGTAACCCAGGGGGACGATGGCGGCGAAGCCCGCCTTCACGTCCTCCGAGCGGGGAATCCAGGTGGCCGGGTCCACGGGCCCGGCGCGGTTGCCCTGGTTGCCCGGCGTGATGGTGTGGTCCGGCGAGATGCAGTTCACCCGGATCTTATGCTCGCCAAGCTCCACGGCCATGGTGCGGGTGAAACTCAGCATGCCGGCCTTGCACGCGGCGTAGACGGCGAAGTTGGGCGCGGCGCGGGAGGCCTCGATGCTGGCCACATTGATGATCGAGCCGCCCCGGCCGCCGCGGATCATGATCGGCGCGGCCTCGGCTGTCGCCGCCAGCATGCTGACCAGGTTGATGTCGATGTGCTTGCGCCAGCTGCGCTCGCTCTGCTCCAGGAACGGGCGGCCGGTCACCCCGCCGGCGTTGTTCACCAGGATATCGACACGGCCGAATTCCTCGTCCGCGGCGGCTACAGCGGCGCGGATCTGTTCGGTGTCCATGACGTCGGTGGGCGCACCCAAGGCCCTACAGCCCAAGTCGCGCACCAGCTTGGCGGTGTCGGCGCACCGCTCTGGCACGATGTCGGCGATCACCACATTGGCGCCGTGCCTGGCGAGACTCAGCGCGATCCCCTGGCCGATGCCCCCGCCGCCGCCGGTGACAATGGCCACCTGGTCCTGCAGCATCTTCTCAGCGCCCATACTGGAACTCCCTCTCTTCGTTTGATCGCCCACAATCATCGAAGATTGGACCTGGGTCACCTAGGCAATGTTCGAATGCCGGAGTTCGAACGGCCGGCCCATGGTCGCCTCCATGCCCGGGCCGATGGCCGCCGCCGCCCCCGCGCCCGGCGCCTGGGCCAGCGAGAAACCCACCGCCAGCGTGCGGGCGCACTCGGCTTGCGTCATCGCCGGCTCGCGGGCGGCGTCCAGCTCATGCCGCCTGCGCCTTCAGGCCGGCGATCCGGGCGAGGGTGGGAATGTCCAACGACCGCTCCAGCCCCTCGGCGATCTCGTCCAGGGCCTGATCGACCACCGCGCCGTGGTCCAGGCCCGAGGAGCCCGCCCCCAGCGCCGCCAGAAACGCCCGGCGGAAGCCGCCCGCCTGGAACAGTCCGTGGACGTAGCATCCCATGACCCGGCCGTCGGCGCTCGTCGCGCCAGGCGACCCCTCGCCTTCCAGATCCAGGAACGGTCGCGCGAGGCCGGGCCCGTCGGTGCGGCCCACGTGCATCTCGTAGCCTTCGAGCGACTGGCCAAAGCCGCGTCCGGCGACGGGCCTCAGCAGCTTGTCGTCCGTGAGCGTGGTCCGCACGTCCAGGAGGCCCAGGCCCGCCGCCTCTCCCGCCGGGCCCTCGATGCCGCCCGGATCAGCGACGTTGGTCCCCAGCATCTGGTAGCCGCCACAGACGCCCAGCACGGCCCCGCCGCGCCGCACGTGGGCGGCGAGATCGACGTCCCAGCCCTGCGCCCGGAGGAAGGCGAGGTCCGTGAGTGTCGCCTTGGTTCCCGGCAGGATGACGAGGTCGGCGTTCCCGGGAAGCGCCCGGCCGGGAGGCACGAACACCAGCTCCACTTCCGGCTCCTGCCGCAGGGGATCGAAGTCGTCGAAATTGGCGATCCGCGACAGCATCGGCACGGCGATCTTCAGCCGCCGCCCGCCCGCGCCGCCCGGCGTGTCCTGCAGCACCACCGCGTCCTCGGCCGGCAGGCGGGCGGCCGCCGCCAACCAGGGCACGAGGCCAAGGTCCGACCAGCCGGTGAAGGCCTCGATGTCCCTGCGGCCCTGGTCGAACAGGGCGGGATCGCCGCGGAACTTGTTGATGATGAAGCCCCGGATCTGGGCCGCGTCGGCGGCGGCCAGCACCGCCTTGGCGCCGGCCAGGGCGGCGATCACATGGCCCCGGTCGATGTCGCCCACCAGCACCACCGGAACGCCGGCCGCCAGGGCGAACCCCATGTTGGCGATGTCGCCCGCCCGCAGGTTGGTCTCCGCCGGACTGCCGGCGCCCTCGACGATGACCAGGTCGCCCGCCGCCTCCAGCGACCGGAAGCTCTCGAGCACCAACGGCAGAAGATCGGCCCTGGCGCCCTGATAGCCCCTCGCACTATGCGTTCCCACCATTCGTCCACGGACGATGACCTGTGCGCCGACATCGCTTTGCGGCTTCAACAGCACCGGGTTCATGTCCAGCGTGGGCGGCGTGCGGCAGGCCAGCGCCTGCAGCGCCTGGGCGCGGCCGATCTCACCGCCGTCGGCGGTGACCGCGGCGTTGTTGGACATGTTCTGCGGCTTGAACGGCCGCACCCTCAGCCCACGGTTGGCGAACAGCCGGCAGAGGCCGGCTGTCAGCACCGACTTGCCGACATCCGAGCCGCAGCCCTGCAGCATCAGCGCGGCCACAGCACGGCTCCCAGGGTCCCACTGCGGCCCACCAGTTCCAGCACCGGGCCGTGGACGCCGGCCACCTGCCGCGCCTCCACGCCATAGGCCTGGCGCAGCGCTTCCGGCGACAGGGCCTGAGCGGGCGGCCCGTCGGCGATCAGCCCGCCCTCGGCCAGCACCAGCACCCGGTCGGCGACCCGGAAGGCCATGGGCAGGTCGTGCAGGGTCATGACCACGCCGCGTCCCTCCTCGTGCGCCAGCCGGCGGAACAGGTCGCAGGCATCGATCTGATGGCCGGGATCGAGCCCTGCCAGGGGCTCGTCAGCCAGCAGCCACTCCGGCTCCCCCGCCAGGGCGCGGGCGATCAGGACCCGGCCCCGCTCGCCGCCCGATAGGGTGTCTACGGTGCGCCGCGCCAGATCGGCGGAATCGGTCATACCCATCGCCCGGGCCACGGCCGCACGATCGGCTTCGCTCAAGGCCCCAAAGCCCGCCGCATAGGGCGTGCGGCCCAGGCCCACCAGCACCTCCGCCTCGACGGCCCAAGCCACTTCCGGGGTCTGGGCGAGGAAGCCTATGCGCCTCGCCCGCTCGCGCGCCGGCATCGCCAGCACCGCCGCCGTATCGAGCCGGGCCTCGCCGCGGCCGGGCCGGCGCAGTCCCGCCAGGCAAGCCATCAGCGTCGACTTCCCCGCGCCATTCGGCCCCACGATGCAGGTCACCTGGCCCGGCTGCAACGCCAGCGTCAGGGCGTCCAGCACCACGCGCTCGCCGAAGCGGACGGAAAGGTCGTGGGCGGACAGAACCGCGGTCATGCGAGCCGCCGCCTGAGCCTTGCCAGCATGACCAGGAAGAATGGCCCGCCGATCGCCGCCATGGCCACCGCCAGCTTCACCTCCGCCGCCGAGGGCGTCAGGCGCACGGCGATGTCGGCCGCCAGGATCAGGACCGCGCCGGCGAGCGCGCTGGGGATGATCAGGGCGCCCGGCCGCGCCCCGACCATCGGGCGCATGAGGTTCGGCACCACCAGCCCCACGAAGCCGATCACGCCGCTCACCGCCACGCTCGCGCCCACTGCCAGCGCCACGCCCACCGCGATCACCACCCTGGTGCGGGACAGATCGATGCCCAGGGAGGCGGCGCCGGTCTCGCCCAGGGTAAGCGCGTCGAGGCCGCGCCCGACGGCCAGCAGGACGGCGACGCCGGCCAGGACGAAGGGCGCGGCCAGCCGCACCTCATCGACACTGCGGTCGGCGACCGCCCCCATCAGCCAGTTGACGATCTCGAGCACCGCCCAGGGCGTGGGCGCCAGGTTGAGCGCCAGCGCTGTGCCCGCCGTGGCTATGGTCTGCAGCACCACCCCGGCCAGCACGAAGGTGACGATGCCCGACGTCCGCCCGGCGATCATCAGCAGCAGGACGACGCCCATCCCCGCACCGCCGATCGCCATGGCCGGCAGCAGCCAAGGCGAGCTGATGGTCAGGCCAAAGTAGAGGCTGAGCACCCCGCCCAGGGCCGCCATCGAGGAGATGCCCAGCACGCCGGCGTCGGCCAGGGGATTGCGGGTATAGCCCTGCAATGCGGCCCCCGACGCGCCCAGCGCGATCCCCACCAGCACCCCCAGGATGGTGCGCGGGATCCTCAGGTCGAAGATGATCGCCCAGCGCGGATCGGAGGAATCGACCCAGGCGTTCCAGGGGACCCAGACCCGGCCCGCCGTCAGCGACAGGCAGGCCAGCAGAAGGACCAGCCCCGCCAAGCCCAGGTTCAGCATCAGGGGCGAAGGCCGCCTCATGCCGCCGCCACCGCGCGCCGGTGCGCCGCCGCCAGCCGCGCGGCGGCCTCGACGAGGTTGGGCCCGCCACAGTGCATCAGCCGCTCGGGAAAGCTGACGATCCGCATCCGTGAGCTCACCCGCGCGAGCGCCGGATGGCGCATGACCCGCTCGCCCCAGCCCGGCTCGCCCGGATGGGTGACGCCGCGCAGCAGCACCTGAGGCGGGTCGGCGACCACCAGCTCCAGGGGCACATTAGCCGTGCGCCTCAGGCCGTAGCGGATGGCGGCGTTGGAGAATCCTGTGCGTCCCAGCAGTTCGTCCATGAGTGTGCCAGGGCCCGAGGAGAAACCGCCGCGCTGGAAGACCAGGGCGTTGAGGGTTGGCGCGCCGGGCGGCGGGGCGGCGGCTGCAATGGCGGCCTCGATCTCGGCGATCACGGCGCGGCCCCTGTCCGCGCGCCCCGCCGCCCGGGCGATCTGCAGGGTGTGCTCCAGGCTCTGGGCGATGCTGTCGGGGGTGCGGAACAGCACCACCTCGACGCCCATCCGCTTCAGCGCCTGTCGCGTCGCGAGGTCCGAGTGGTTGGAAGCCAGCACCAGGTCGGGCGAGAGGGCGACGATCTCCTCGGCGGTCTCATAGGTGAAGGCGAAACGGCGGGCGGTCTCCACCGGTACGCTCGACCCGTCGGGGTCCCGGGACCAGTGGCTGAGCGCGGCGATCTGGCCGGGGTCCGCCACCGCCACCAGCATGGCGTCCAGACATGGGTTCAGGGAGACGATCCGGCGGCGCGGCGCAGGCGCCCCACCTGCAAGCATCACACCGCCCAGCATGATTGCGCCGCCCCCGATCATCGCCGCTCGCCGCGTGGGGACCATCAGAAGTCGATCCCCCGCGCAGCCTTGATCCCCTGTTGGAAGGGATGCTTCACGAGGGTCATCTCGGTGACCAGGTCGGCGACGGCGATCAGTTCCGGCTTGGCGTTTCGGCCGGTGACGACGACGTGCTTCTCCGGCGGGCGGCCCTTCAGGCCCTCCACCACCGCGGCGATATCCAGGTAGTCGTAGCGGAGCGCGATGTTCAGCTCGTCCAGCAGCACCAGATGCAGCTTCGGATCGTGGATCATCTCCAGTGAGACCTTCCAGGCGGCCTCAGCCGCGGCCACGTCGCGGGCGC
Source organism: Caulobacteraceae bacterium (assembly GCA_947474775.1). Classification (GTDB taxonomy): domain Bacteria; phylum Pseudomonadota; class Alphaproteobacteria; order Caulobacterales; family Caulobacteraceae; genus Phenylobacterium. The sequence goes on from CANJKG010000006.1 coordinate 20,481, forward strand.
GGTCCTGGGTGTCCCAGGTGAATCCCTCGCCCATCACCCGGTAGGTGACCTGGTCCGGGAACTTCTGGAAGAACTGGCGCTCCCCGGTGATCCACTTGCCCTTGATGTACTGGACGATCCCCACCTTCAGGCCCCAGCCAAGTGCGCGGGCGACCATGCCGAACGCCGCCGTGGACTTGCCCTTGCCGTCGCCGGTATGGACCATGAGCAGGCCGGCGCCCTCATGCATGTTGGCCATCAGCGCCTCGCGCTCGGCCTTCAGCGCCTGCATGGCCGCCTTGTGCGCGGCGTCGTCCGTCATCGGCCAGTCCCTCCGAGCGCGGCATCGAGCCTGGCCCAGGCCTGCGGCGAACCGGGCAGACCGAACCGCAGCCGTGTCGCGTCCTCGAACGGCCGGCAGAGTATGCCCGCCGCGCCAATCTGACGAATAGCGCTTTGGCGTCCGAGTTCCGGGCGAGCCGGAACAGGGCGAAACCGCGCCAGGGCCGCGCGTGGGACCGCCGACGCCGGACAAGGCCTGGTGTTGATCCCCGTGGAAAGGTCCAGCCACGGCCGGGGTGCGTCGGGGAACGCCGCCAGCTGGGCCGCCGCGGCCATCAGAACCTCGCCCTCAGGCCGGCGTAGGCCGCGCGGCCGGGTTGGCCGTAGTTGCGGATGGTCTCGTAGGACACGTCGAACAGGTTCTCCACCCGGCCATAGACCTCGATCGCCTCGGTCACCGGATAGGATGCCCGCAGGTCCCACAGGACATATCCCTTGGTCAGGTTGCGGTTCGGCAGGTCGTCGAAGCTCTGGCCGGAGTAGGTCGCCGCCACGCTGGTGGTCAGGTCGAAGGGCCAGACGTAGCTCACGTCCAGGTTGGCCTGGTTGCGCGGCCGCCGCGGCAGCCAGTTTCCGAAGTTCGCGCCCGGGGAGCGGTTGGTCGAGACGGTGCGCGTGTAGTTCGCCGCCACATCCAGCCCGTCGATCGGCGTGGCCTCGACCTGCAGCTCGAAGCCGTGCGCCTGCGAGGAGGTGATGTTGTCGTAGTAGCCCGTGCGCAATGCCCTGCCAGGCCCGAAGCACATGGGCAGGACGACGCCGAAGCACGACACGAAGTCGATCTGATTGGTGGTCCGCCGCTCGAAGTACGCGGCCGACAACATGATCCGGCCCCGGGCGAAGCGCCGTTCGAGGCCGGCGTCCCAGGTTCGCGCGGTCTCGGGGTTCAGGTTCACGTTGCCGAAGTCGCTGCCCAGCTGGAACAGGCTGGGCGCCTTGAAGCCCTCGCCCCAGCTGGCGCGCACCACGGTGTCGGCGATGGCCCAGGCCGCTGACGCCTCGCCCACCGTGTGGCCGCCGAAGTCGCCCTGTTCATCCCTGCGAAGGCCGGCGGTCAGGGTGAGGCTCTCCACCGGGCGGCCGCTCACCTGACCGTAGACCCCGTCCAGGCTGGCCTTGTGGCGACCAGGCATCGGGTTCGGGGTCGTGGCGCTGGGCGAGGCGGTGCGGAACCGGGACCGCTCGCTCTCGGCGCCGAACACCAGCGACAGGGCGTCGGCGGCCTTGAACGTCCCCTGGTAGTCCAGCCGCCGGTTGCGCCCGGCCGCGTCGAAGGTGACCGGATTGGGCGCCTGGGCTGGGTTGACGCTGCTTCGCTTGGTGTCTGTGTAGCCCAGGGCAATCCGGTTTGAGAGGCGTCCGTCCATCAGGTCCAGATTCAGGCCGACGTAGGCCACCAGGTCCTTTGTGGTGGAATATTCGGGGGTGTCGCCGAAGGTGAAGTTCGGCGGCGGAAAACCGTCGATCTGCACCTGGCCGCGGGAGTAGACGCTGCGCAGGTCCAGGCTGAGCTGGTCCGTGAGCTCGATCCTGCCCTTCCCGCTCACGCCCCAGTTCTCGTAGCCGTCGTCCTCCCGCCCGCCGCGGGCGCGGTTGAAGCTCGAGACCCCATCGGTGGTGTAGTAGCCGCCGGCGACCCGCCAGAGCGACCGATCCGACTTGCCCCCTGCGGCCAGGTGGGCGCCGAACGTCCCGGCGGAACCGGCTTCCGCCTTCCCCTGGGCCTCGAAAGGCGCGGTGGGTTCGGCGCCGATGATGTTGATCACCCCGCCGATGGCCTGGCTGCCCCACAGCACCGACTGGGCGCCGCGCAGCACCTCGATCCGCGCCACGTCGCCCACAAGCAGGTTGGCTGCGTTGTAGCTGCTGTCGATGGCCGAGGGGTCGTTGAGCTTCACCCCGTCGATCAGCACCACGGTGTGCCCCGTCTCGCCCCCGCGGATGCGTAGCTGCGTAGCGCCGCCGACCCCGCCGTTGCGCGACAGGCTGACGCCGGGCAGGCGGCGGAGGATGTCGGTGACCACCAAGGTCTGCTGGGCCTCGAGATCGGCCTGGTCCACCACGCTGATCTGGCCGCCGACGCGGTCCAGCCTCTGCTCGACGCGGTTGGCGGTGACCACAAGGGTATCCACGTCGGTGGCGGCTTCGTCGGCCCAGCCTGGCGCCGACATCAGGGCGTAAACGCCCGCTGAGAGATACATAATGGTCTTCACGGTCTTCCCTTCGCTGCTGAAGACCGCGACTGCGACGGGAGGGCGCGAGGCCCGCCCGCCGCGTTCGCGGCCGGACTGAGCGTCGCCAAAACCGGGATCTGGACTCCCGTCCGCCAAGGCCATCCCCGACCTCGCCGAAAAGACGACCGCAGCAGGCAGGTCTCCTGGCTCGCGGCTCGATCGCCCGTCCCCGCCTTCCCAGGCCGTAGGCCCAGTGGCATGTGGGGTCGTGCTCGCCGCTGACAGTTGCGGGGGCAGCCCGGGTCTTACACCCGGTTCCCTTTTGATCCCCTTGCGGGGAACCCGTTGCGTGGGGGCGCTATAGTCGCGGTATCCCCCGCCGGTCAAATAAGGATGCCTTGATGGCGTTCACCTTCGTACTCGGGGCGCACGATCCGGCACGCAGGGGCTTGCGAAAGCCGCCGCCGCGCGCCTGGGGACGGCGCCGGTGATGATCGCCACCGCTTAGGCTCTCGACGCCGAAATGGCCGAACGCATCGCCCGGCATCGCGCCGACCGCGACGGCTCAACCAGGCGATGGCCGCGCGCGCGGCAAAGGCGGTGGCTGGCTACCGCACGCTCGCCCAGGGCCGCGAAAGCAGGTTGGCGCAGTTGATCAGGCCGACGAGGGAATAGGTCTGCGGGTAGTTGCCCCACAGCTCGCCGCCGTCGAGGGTGATGTCCTCGGATAGGAGGCCCGCGGCGGTGCGGCGGCTGAGCATCTCCTCGAACAGCTTGCGGGCCTCCTCGGTGCGCCGGGAGAGATGCAGCGCCTCGATCAGCCAGAAGGTGCAGAAGTTGAAGGCGGTCTTTGGCGCGCCGAAATCGTCGGGGATGACGTAGCGCATCATGTAGGTCCCGCGTCGCAGGCCCTCCTCCACCGCGCGCATGGTGGCCTGCATGCGTGGCTCGTCCGGCGAGGCGAAGCGCACGTCGACCATCTGCAACAGGGAAGCGTCCAGGGCCTCGCCGCCGAAGGAGGCGGCGTAGCGGCCCAGCTCCTCGTTCCAGGCCCGGGCCTCGATATTGGCCCGGATCTCGGCGGCCTTGCCGTTCCAGTAGGCGGCGCGCTCGGCCAAGCCCAGCTTGGCGGCGGCGGCGCCCATGCGGTCGCAGGCGGCCCAGCACATCACCGACGAATAGGTGTGGACGGCTTCGCGGCCGCGGAACTCCCAGAGGCTGGCGTCGGGCTTGTCGTGCATGTCGAAGGCGCGCTGGGCGATGGGCTCCAGGTCGTGGAAGTCCTCCACGGCCGCCGGCCGCAGAAGACGCTCATCGAAGAAGGCCTGTACGGTGGAGAGCACGATCTGGCCGTAGACGTCGTGCTGCACGTGCTCATGGGCCTGGTTGCCGATCCTGACCGGCCCCATGCCCCGGTAGCCGGGCAGGTGCGGGGCGATCCACTCCGTCAGCACGGGCTCAAGCCCCACGCCGTAGACGGGCTGCACATGGCCGCCGCGCGCCTGGGCCACCAGGTTGCGCAGGTAGACCAGGTAGTTCTCCAGCATGTCCGCGGCGCCCAGGCGGTTGAGCGCCTGGACCACGTAGTAGGCGTCCCGCAGCCAGCAGTACCGATAGTCCCAGTTGCGGCCGAGCTCGCCGTCGTCGGTGGGATGCTCGGGGATCGAGGTGGTGAGGGCGGCGACGATGGCGCCGGTCTCCTCATAGGCGCAGAGCTTCAGGGTAATGGCCGAGCGGATGACCACCTCCTGCCACTCCAGCGGCACGGAAAGCGTGCGCACCCAACCGCGCCAGTAGTCGGTGGTCTCCCGCAGCATCCGGTGGCATGTGGCGCCGATGTCGGCGTCGAAGCCCTCGTCGGGCCCCAGGAACAGCGCCAGCGGCTCCTCCAGGCGGAAGGTGCGCTCCTTCAGGATGTGGCTGACCGCCATGTCGGTGGTGAGCCGCAGGGTCTGCTCTGCGCCCAGGTAGCGGATGTGGTTGGAGCCGTGGGTTATGGTCGCCGGCCGCTCGCCATAGTTCACGGTCGGGCGCAGGCGGATACGAACGCGCGGCGCGCCCTCCAGGGTCCGCACCAGCCGGATGAAGGCCAAGGGGCGGTAAACCCGTCCGAACTGCCGATAGCGCGGCGAGAAGTCGACGATCTCGACCTTGCCGCCATGGGCGTCGGTGACCTGGGTGCAGAGGATGGGCGTGTTGCGCAGGTAGGACTGCCGCATCTCGACCGTGTCCTCCACGTCGATGGCCCAGAGACCCTGCGCGTCCTCGCCGACGCCTTGGACGCCGCCCAGCAGGGCGGAGAAGAAGGGGTCGCCGTCCACCCTGGGCGCGCAGGCCCAGACGAAGCGTCCCTGGCCGTCCACCAGGGCGCTGGCCGCGCAGTTTCCGATCGGGAAGAGCTCCAGATTCTGGATCAATGTGTCGCTCTCCGGCCTCTGGAGTAGAACATCTCTCGCCCCTCGCCGGTTTCCGCTCGACGGAAGCACAACGCCTACAGATAAGCTTGGCTCCAGAGCGCCCGCGAGTCGCATCGCACCCGCGCCTTTGGCCATAACCCAGGACCAGACGTGATCCGAGCCCGCCGCGCCCGCATCGTCGCGACCATCGGACCGGCCAGCCGGGACAAGGTGGCCGAGCTTGCCTGGGCGGGCGCTGACGTCTTCCGGGTGAACTTCAGCCACGGCAGCCACATCGACCACACCCGGGCCATCCGCGCCGTGCGTGAGGCCGAGAAGACTGTGGGCCGGCCGCTGGCGGTGCTGGCCGACCTGCAGGGCCCGAAGATCCGGTTGGGCAAGTTCGCGGAGGGCTCCATCAAGATCGCCGCCGGCCAGAAGCTGCGGCTCGACCTGGATAAGGCGGCCGGCGACGCCAGGCGCATCGGGGTGCCGCATCCGGAGGTGTTCGCAGCCCTGCGCGACGAGGCCCTGGTGCTGCTGGACGACGGCAAGGTGCGCCTGCGGGTGATCAAGCACGGCCGCGACTTCGCCGAGACGGTGGTGGAGGCGGGCGACCACCTCTCCGACCACAAGGGCCTCAACCTGCCGGGCCTGGCGATCCCGATCCCGGCGCTCACCGCCAAGGACCGCAAGGACCTGGTGTTCGCCCTGAACCAGGGTGTCGACTGGGTGGCGCTGTCCTTCGTGCAGCGTGGCTCCGACATGGCCGAGTTGCGCAAGCTGGTCGAGGGCCGCGCCGCGGTGCTGGCCAAGATCGAGAAGCCCTCGGCCCTGGAGTGCCTGGACGAGATCCTCGACCTGTCGCAGGCGATCATGGTGGCCCGCGGCGACCTGGGGGTGGAACTGGCGCCCGAGGACGTTCCGGTGGTGCAGAAGCAGCTGATCCGCGCCTGCCGCACCCGCGGCATCCCGGTGATCGTGGCCACCCAGATGCTGGAATCCATGACCCATTCGCCGACGCCCACGCGGGCGGAGGCCTCCGACGTGGCCGGCGCGGTCTATGAGGGCGCCGACGCCATGATGCTGTCGGCGGAAAGCGCGGCGGGCGACTATCCGCTGGAATCCGTGGCCATGATGGATCGCATTATCACCCGAGTGGAGAACGACAGCCGCTGGCCCGAACTGATGCGCGCCGAGTATCCGGTGGAGGACGCCGACGCCGACGCCCTGGTGGCCGCCGCCCGCCGCGCGGCGGAGGCCGCCTCCACCGCCTGCCTGGTGGCCTTCACCACCACCGGCCAGACGGCGCTCAGGCTATCGCGCGAACGGCCACTGCAGCCGATCCTGGCGCTGACGCCGAACCTGGGGACCGCGCGGCGGTTGGCGCTGACCTGGGGCGTCGAGGCGCGCATCGCCCCGGAGATCCTGGATCCCGAGGAACTGGCCCGTGTGGCCGTCCAGCAGTCGGTGGACCTGGGCCTCGCCCCGCCCGGCCAGCGGGTGCTGATCCTGGCCGGCCTGCCCATGGGCTCGCCGGGAGCCGCCAACATCCTGCGGTTGGCGCACACGCCCAGGCGATAGGCACGGGTCCGCCGGCCGCCGCGAACGCCAGGCTCGGCGCCTCAGATCGGCGGTGCGCCGGCTCCGCCCGTTCCCCATCGCCGCGCCAGCCACCGGCGCATGGGCGCGTCCCAAAGCTTCAGGGCCAGGATCGCGCAGGCCAGGATCACTGCGAGGTTGGCCGGCGCGAGCCAGGGGTCGGGAACCTCCCAGGCCGTGAACAGGGGCCGGGTCCAGTGCAGCAACGGATAGTGGATGGCGTAGAGCGGGTAGGAGAGCGCCCCCAGCGCCGCCATGATCCGCGACGGGCCCTGGCCTGGACGGGTGGCCGCGACGAGGACCAGCGGAAAGCCGATCAGGATAGCTAGCCAACCCGGGACCCAGAACAGCGCCGGGATCGCCGCCAGGACCAGGATCGCCGGGATGGCCGGTCGGGGAATGCGGCTGCGGGCCACCAGAACGCCCAGGAAAAACGAGAAGGTCACGCGGGGAAAGCCCCACGGGAGTGTCGGCCAGCTCCAGCCGAGATCGAGACCATTCAGCGGGATCTGGCTCGACATCAGGATCAGGCCCGAGCCGATGACGATGAACACCAGCACGAAGCGCGACAACCAGGGCAGCAGCAGCACATAGGCCAGGTTCACCGCCAGTTCGAACATCAGGGACCAGGCCGGCATGTCGAGCGGGAACAGGGCCTCCTGCTCCCAGACCTCCGCCGAGGGCAGGTGCGACGGCAGGAAGACCAGTCCAGCCGCCAGCGAGCGCAGCAGGGCGCCTGGCTCGGCGAGCCACGCGCCGTCGCGCACGGCGACCCAGGCAAAGTAGGCGGGCAGGATCAGCATACCGAGCAGAAAGGTCGGGTAGAGGCGGATCAGGCGCGCGCGGATGAATCCCCCCACGCCGATGCGGGCGATCCTCGCCTCGTCATAGGCCGCCGCGATCACGAAGCCGCTGATCAGGAAGAACAGGTCGACGGCGGCGTAGACGCTCTGCGGCGTCTGGAAGCTGCGGGTCTCCAGGTGCAGCAGCACGATGGCCAGGGCGGCGATCCCGCGCGCGCCGTCCAGGGCCGCATATCGGGCGGGCGACGCGGTCAGGCCTGGACCGGCGCGCCGAGGCCAAGCCGCTCATAGGTGGGCGCGGCCTGATGGCGGGGGCCCACGTGGATCCAGGGGTCCGGACAGGAACAGAAGTGGGCGATCACCGAGGCGGGCACATCGGTGGAATGGGCGGCGCTGGCCCGGTGCAGGGAGTCGTCGTCCCTGGCCCAGGCGCCCAGCGCCGCCATCACGCTCTCGCTGGCGGTGAAGCCGGGGCACATCAGGATGACGGCGATGTTGTCGGGGCGCAGGTCGCGCATCAGCCGATGGCTGGCCAGGTCCAGGGCCGCCTTGCTGGCGGGATAGGCCAGGCCCGGCGTCTTGTTGTCGCCGCGGGTGAAGTCGCCGGCGCCGGAGGTGACGTTGACGATGCGGCCGCCGCCGCGCGCGCGCATCGACGGAACCAGGGCCTGGGCCAGCAGCACCGGGGCGGTGACGTTGACGGCGAACACGTGGTTCCAGCCCTCGGGTTCGATCTTCTCCAAGGGGTGGGCGGAGTGGCGGCCCATGTAGGCGGCGTTGTTCACCAGGATGTCGCAGCCGCCGAACCGCGCGATCACCTCCTCGGCCAGCCGCCTGATGTCGGCGGGATCGGCCAGATCGGCGGCGATGGCGCAGACTTCACCGCCGGCCGCGCGGATCTGCGCCTCGACCTCGCTGAGCGACCCCGGAAGCTTGCCGCCGGGATCGACCGTGCGCCCGGTCACCACCACCCTGGCGCCCAGCGCCGCCAGCTTCAGCGCCGCCACGCGGCCGATGCCGCGGGTGCTGCCCGTGATCAGGGCGACCTTGTCTTTCAGGACGGTCATCTGGCGTAGTCCTCCATTCTGCGGACGAAGGGCCGGAAGCTGCCGTCGAGCACATCGGCGTGGCCCACCACCTTGCCGTTTATCGCCTTCGGGTCGGCGATGGCCAGCCGCACGGCGGCCTCGGCGAAGTCGGTCTCCGAAGCCGTGTCGCTGAAATCCTTGGCGTAGTAGGCGACGCCAGGCGTGACGATCGCCCGCGACGGCGACATGGCGTTCACCGCGATGTTGCAGCCGGTAAGCTCGTAGGCGGCGCACCGTGTGAGATGCTCCAGGGCGGCCTTGGAGCCGCCGTAGCCGGCCAGAACACCATAGGACGGGTCGGCGTATGGCCCGTCCTGCGGCACGCGCGAGGCCCCTGAGGTGATGTTGACGATCGCCCCATGGCCAGCCGCCTCCATGTCGGGGACGACCATCTGCATCAGCTCATAGGCGGCGAACACCATCTCGAAGTGTCGGCGGTAGGCGTTGAGCGGCGTGGTGCGGAAGGTGGGCCAGGCGGCCCGGCCGCCCGACGCCTGGGGCCTGGCGGCCGGCGCAGCGGACCTCGCGGCCTCGCCTGGTCTGGGTGGGCGGCCAGGCGCTGTGAAGGCGGCGTTGTTGACCAGGATCGTGACGGGGCCGAGCGCGGCGTGGGTCTCCTCCACCAGGCGGGTGCGATCGGCCGGCTCCAGCAGGTCGGCATAGATCGCCACGGCGCGACCGCCGCCTGCCGTGATCGCCTGCGCCGTCTCGCCGATGGAGCCGGGGAGCTTCTCGTTCCAGACCTGGGTGGTGCGCGCGACCACGGCGACAGCCGCGCCCTCGGCCCCCATGGCCAGGGCGATCGCCTTGCCCAGTCCCCGGCTCGCGCCAGTCACGATCGCGACCTGTCCGTCCAGCCTGCCCATGCGCGTTTCCCTGCCCGGTGGCCTGTGACCCAGGCCATCTATTTTGACATTAGAAATATTGTGATCGAGGGCAAGGCCGGTGTTCAGGCCGATGCGGGCGGCGCGACACTTAAGTCGGTCGCCGCCTTTCGCGTGTTCGACCAGCGTGGCCGAGTTCGACCAAGTCACCGGCCGCCTGCCCGAGCCGCCGCGCAAGGCGGCCGACGCCCGGCCGACACAGCAGTGGAGGCAGGGCGACCTCGAGGCGCACGCCCGCCAGCGGGTGAGCTGGATGTCGCACCTGCTGACGGACTGGATCGGCGACCGCGGCTTTCTCGCGGAGCTGGAGGTGCGCCTGCGCGGGCCGAACCTGATCGGCGACGTGACCCTGCTCTCCGGCGAGGTGGTCGGCGTCGATGCGGTATCCGGCGAGGCGCGGATCGCGCTCAGCGCCAACAGTCAGCGCGGCGAACTCACCGCGTCGGGAACCACACTCGTGCGACTGCCGTCGGACTAGTAATGTAGCCGGGCGAGGCGGGGCGGAAGACCCCGGCCGCACAAGGAGGAACGCCATGGCCATACCGATTCCGGCAAACGAGGCCCCAGGCGCCGTCGCGGAGCCCACGCCCCGACGCTCCTGGTACCTGCTGGGCGTGCTGACCTGCGCCTATGTCCTGTGCCTGGTGGACCGTAAGCTTCCCTTCATCCTGGTGGAGCCCATCCGCCACGACCTGAAGCTCAGCGACACTCAGATCGGGCTGCTCACCGGACTGATGTTCACCCTGATCTATTCGATCGCGGCCGTTCCCGTGGCCCGGGTCTCGGACCGGATCAGCCGCAAGTGGGTCATGACGGCCTCGGTGACGATCTGGAGCGCGCTCACCTCGGCAGGCGGCTTTGCTGGGAATTTCTGGCAACTGGCGGCTGCGCGGGCCGGCGTGGCGATCGGCGAGGCGGGCTGCATGCCGGCGTCCCACTCGATGCTGACGGACGCTTTTCCGGCCCACAAGCGCGCGACCGCCGCAGCGATCTTCATGGCCGGCGCGCCCATCGGGATCCTGATCGGCCTGGGCGCCGGCGGCGTGATCGCCGAGCTGGCGGACTGGCGGACGGCGATGATCCTGATCGGCGCGCCAGGCATCCTGCTCGGCCTGGTGATCGCGTTCACCGTGCGCGAGCCGGCGCGGGCGGCCGTCCCCAAGGACGCTCCCAAGACCAGCGTGCTGATGGCCGCTAGGGTGCTGCTGGCAAAGCCGACCTTCCGGCATCTGGCCTTCGCGGGCCTGCTGTCCAGCTGCGCCAACACCGCCGCCCAGGGCTTTGGCGCGGCCTTCATGATGCGGAACTACGGCCTGTCGGTGGGCGCGACCGGCGTGAGCTATGGCCTGGTGATCGGCGTCGGCGGGTTCATCGGGGCCTTGCTGGGCGGCTTCGCGGCGGAGCGGCTGAGACGTCGCGACGAGCGATGGAGCCTGTGGTTCGTGGCCGCGATCATCGCCGTCGCGGCCCCG
>CANJKG010000007.1 GCA_947474775.1 Caulobacteraceae bacterium
CGGAACAGGATCCAGGAGGTGGCGACGTACTTGTCGCCCGAGCTCGGCACATGGCCCTTGTGCGTATGGGTGAAGCCGGCCGGGGCGATCACCAGCCTGCCGGCCAGCGGGGCGACATGGCGCTGCTGGTAGAGGAACTCGGTGGTCCCCCCCTCGGCGACGTCGTTCAGGTAATACTGGAACAGCAGCACGCGGTGCAGCGCATCGCAGGTCTCGTCCTGCGGATATGTTTCCGAGTGCCAGTGGTGGTAGCCGCCGACGCCCGCCTGGTATTTCTGCATGTTGATGCGCCCGCAACGGTATTCGTGGCGGATCAGGTCGGTAAGGAAGGGCATGCCGCACTCCTCGAAGTTCTCCGGGGTGACCACGGTGAGCTTGCCGGTGACCGGGTGCGGAATCTGCGCCGAGACCGCCCCGGTGAGGATGGCGGCGTATTTGCGCATGTAGTGGTGCAGGTGGAACATCACATTGTCGGCGAACAGCTGCACGGCGTCGCGCCATTCCGGATAGGCGCTGATGTCGATGTCGTGGCTGTCCTTCTTATCGACCTCCACCCCATGGCCGGTGACGCCGCGGCTGATCCGGTTGCTGGCGTTGAAGCGCGCGATCAGCGTCGCGCAGACCTCGCGCGGAAGGGCATTGTCATAGATCTCGATGAAATCGGTCATCACCAGGCCACGTCGGTCATCGTGAGGTCCATGGCGCCCAGGCGCGCCGGACGCAACCTCGGGTTTCCGGCGATTGCAGCCGACGGCTGATTACGATTACACGATAGTGCATAGTCAAAGAGACCATCCAGGAGAGATTTTCATGAGCCGCGCCGACGACGAACTTGCGATCCGGGCGCTTGCGGCCGCGTACAGCGACGCGGTGAACACCCGCAACTTCGAGGGCATGGCCGCGATCTACGCGCCCGATGGGGAGGTGGCCTCCAGCAGCCACGGCGGCCGTCCGGTCCAAGGCATGGAGAAGCTGCGCAAGGCCTTCAGGGGCCTCCTGGAACAGCGCATCTTCCTCTATCAGATGACCCACTCCGGCGTGGTCGAGATCGACGGCGACACGGCCAAGTCCCGCTGGTGGTTCAGCGAGATCAAGCTGCCGGTGGGCGCCGACGCCTACGAGTGCAAGTACGGCGTCTACCAGGACGAGCTGGTGCGCCTGGACATCGGCTGGCGCTACAAGCGCCGCCGCGCCGACGGGATGTTCACCTTCCACCTCCCGCTGGACAAGGCCGCGCACGACGCCCCGCCGGAGTTCCTGTCGATCCTCACCCTGCCGGGCCCGGCCATGGCCGCCGCGGTCAACGGCTGACGCCTGAAAGCCGGCGCTCAGGCGCTGGCGGCGGCCTGTTGCTGGGCCGCCTGGGTGACGGCCTGGTCCATCTTCGAGAATAGGGTCTCAGCCTGGACCGGCTTGGGGATCACCGAGTCCATGCCGGCGGCCAGGTATTCCTGCACCTGATGGGTCATGACGTTGGCGGTGATCGCCAGGATCGGCGTCCGGGCGCGGCCGCCCTCCTGCTCGATATGGCGGATGGCGCGGGTGGCCTCCATCCCGTTCATCTCCGGCATCTGGATGTCCATAAGGACGATGTCGAAGCTCATCCGCTGGAAGGCCTCCACGGCCTGGCGGCCGTCATCCACCAGGATCAGGTTGACCCCCAGCGGCGCCAGCAGGGCGGTGAGGATCAGTTTGTTGGTCTCGTTGTCCTCGGCCGCCAGGACGCGCAGCGGCCTGTCGTCGAGGACGGCGCCGGCCTCCGATGCGTCGGCCGGGGCGGGGTCGGCGACCACCGGCTGCAGAGGCAGCTCGAAGGAGAAGGTTGAGCCCTGGCCCACCACGCTGGCCACGGAGAGCTTGCCGCCCATCAGCCGCACCAGCTCGCGACAGATGGCCAAGCCCAGCCCCGTGCCGCCGAAGCGCCGGGTGCTCGAAGTGTCGAGCTGGGAGAACTTCTGGAAAATCTCGTCAAGCCGCTCGGCGGGGATGCCGACGCCGCTGTCCTGCATTTCGAAGGAAAGCCCCTCGGCGGTGCGGCGCACGCGCAGCCAGATCTCCCCGACGTCGGTGAATTTCACGGCGTTCGAGGCCAGGTTGGACAGCAGCTGCCGCAGCCGCAGGCTGTCGCCGCGCCAGGTCCCCAGCGCCTCCGGCCTGATCATGACCTGGAAGTCCACGTGCTTGTCGGCCGCGAGGTTGGCGAACGGGGCGCAGGCTGCGGTGATGGTGGCCTCAAGGTCGAAGTCCTGCTGCTCGACCTCCAGCTGGCCAGCCTCGATCTTCGACAGGTCGAGGATGCTGTTGAGGATCGCCAGGAGCGACTCCCCCGATCCGCCGATCACCTTCAGCCGGTCGCGCTGCCGATCCTCCATCTCGTCGCGGGCCATCACCTGGACCATGCCCAGGATGCCGTTCAGCGGGGTGCGGATCTCGTGGCTCATATTGGCCAGGAAGTCGCTCTTGGCCTGGTTGGCGCCTTCGGCCTCGGCGCGGGCCTGCTCAAGGGCCTCCTCGCGCTTCAGGATGCGGTCGGCCATTCGGTTGAAGGTGAGGCCCAGCGCCGCGAGTTCGTCCGCTCCCTCGACGCTGACCGCTCCGCCCTCGCCGCGTTCGAGGCGCTCGGCCGCGCCTTTCAGCGCCGCCACCGGGCGGGTAATCTCCCGCGACAGCAGCCAGCTGCCCAGGGTCACCAGACCCAGCCCCACCGCGCCCAGCGCCAGCACCATGGCCAGCAGCCGGCGATAAGGCGCCAGCGCCTCAGCCAGGGGATAGCGCAGCAGCAGCGCGGCCTGCTGGCCCTCCAGTGCGTTCAGCGGCCGGACAACCTCGATTGACGGTCCGATCCTCTGCGTCTCCCGTTCCAGCGCGCGGGTCGCCGTCCCCGGCCGCATGATCGTGGCCGCGACGTGCTTCAATTCCTCTGGCGAGACGCGGCCTGGTTCGGCCCGCCAGACTCCGTCCGGTCCCTGCACCACCACGTCCGATTGCAGCTCGATGGCCGCCAGCCCGACGAGGGTGTCCATCTCCTTGCGGTCAAGGCGGATGGCGAACACCACCTGTCCGATCAGGGTTGGCGCCATCACCGGCGCCGAGACCACCTGGTAGGGCGTCCCCGCCAGCACCACGACCCGGGCCGAGCCGTCGTCCTCGGCCAGCCGTTGCAAAGCCTCGGCCTCGTCCCGGGTCCAGGAGCCGTTGTTGGCGGCGATCACCTCGCCGCCCGCGTCCAGCACGAACGCCCGGTCGATGCCCAGCCGGCCGCGGAGATTGGCCAGGGCGGACTGGATGGTGGCGCCCTCATGGGTCGCCACGGCGGCGCGGAAGCCAAAATCGCGGGAGAGCAGCTCCGAGCCCTGTTCCAGCTGGTCGTTGCGTAACTCCCAGATGCGGTCGAACACCGTGGCGCTGGCGATCAGCTCATCGCGGACCACGCGCTCGGCGTTGCGGGAGACAAAGGTGTAGACGGTGGCCAAGATAACCAGCAGCACCGCCAGGAACAGCGACAGGTAAGCGACCGTCAGCTTGGTGCGTAGGTGGGTGAATCGGGCCAGGCGCGCGGCCAGCGGCGCGAAAACGCCGCCTCCGCGCGCCCGAGGCATCTCGGCCCCTCGAAGTCTGTCCTTTGCCGGCAAGCTTCTTCGCCTCGGAATATTCAACCGTGTTCGCCACCCTAGATAGCGACCAACTCATAATGGGCCGTGAACCGGCTAGGTTCGCCGCAAGCGCTTGGGGATACTACGCAAATCGCAGGCTTCGGGCGGAGAGGGCGGGGTCCAGCCCCTCGGAAGGGCGTGACCTGTAGTCTCAGGTCCGGCGGTTCAGCAACCGGTGGTCGCTTTGCATGGCGACGCACGTTATGACACTCCTTTGAATGCTCGCCGTCGGCGGGCCTGTCGGTCTCCAGCGTTTGTGTCGGCGGTTGTCATCGGGGTGCGCATGGATTGGCAGGTTAGGAAGGACGGCGGCAGGCTCATCGGACAACCCAGGGGCCGGGTCGACGAAACCACCTGGGAGAAGTTCTCCAACGACCTGATCGCGGCGGTTCGCGAGGCCGCGGCGGCCGGGCTGCCGCTTACAGTGGATCTCACCGGCCTCGACTACATGTCCTCCCGCGGCCTGCGGGCGTTGACCATGGCCAAGCGCGAGGCGGGCGACGCCGTCGCGATAACCCTTGCCGGCCCCAACGAACGGATGCGTGAAATCCTAGCGATCAGCCGCTACGACAAGCTGTTCGAGATCGTCGACGACGTCGGCCTGTAGCGATCGCGGGGGAAAGGCGATGCTGGTACGCTTCTGGGGCACCCGCGGCTCTCTGCCGGTGGCGCAGCGTGCGGAGGCCATCCGCGCCAAGGTCGTCCGCGCCCTGGTGGCCGCCGACGGCCGCCGCTTCGCCAGCGAGGACGAAGCCGCCGCCTTCGCGCAGGAGAACCTCGACTTCGCCACCTACGGCGCCTTCGGCGGCGCCACTTCCTGCGTGGAGGTGGAGGGCGCGGACGAGGCGTTCATGATCTGCGACATGGGCTCGGGCCTGCGCGAGTTCGGCATCGACGCCATGCGCCGCTGCGCAGGGGGCCACGCGCGGACCTATCACTTCTTCATGTCCCACATGCACTGGGACCACATCATGGGCTTCCCGTTCTTCGCGCCGGCCTTCGACGCGAACGCGACGATTGTCGTCCACTCTGGCCACGCCGACGCCGAGGAGGCCCTGCGCCGTCAGCAGGAGGAGATATCCTTCCCGGTGCCTTTCGACTGGTTGCGGGCGACGTTCGAATTCGTGCAGCACAAGCCGGGCGAGGTGGTCGAGGTGGACGGGGTCGAGGTCACCCTCGTCGTCCAGCACCACAGCCACGATTCTTACGGCTACAGGTTCGCCCGCCACGGCCGCTCGGTGATCTACTCCACCGATTCCGAGCACAAGCTTGACAACATGGACTCCGAGGCGGCGTTCGAATCCTTCTTCAAGGACGCCGACCTGGTGATCTGCGACACCATGTATTCGCTGGGCGACAGCGTCAGCTTGAAGCAGGACTGGGGACATTCGTCCAACATCGTCGCCGTCGACCTCTGCCATGCCGCCCACGCCAAGAAATTGGCGCTCTTCCACCACGAGCCCACCTACTCCGACGAGGACATCGCGCGCATGCACGCCGAGACCGTCCGCTACGAGGAACTGGTGCGCGCCGAGCGGCCCGCCCTGGAGGTGATCTGCGCCTATGACGGGCTTGAGGTCACGGTCTGACGCCCTGAGCGACCTGGACGCCGGCGCGCGGCTGCGGGTCCGTATGGGCGGGCTCGCCGCGGCCCTGGCGGCCGGGCTGCTGGTCTGGCTGGCCGGGTATTCGATCCGCCAGCCGCTGTTCGACCTGTTTCAGCGCGTCATGCCCGCCGAGGCCGCCTCGCCGCGGGTGCATGTGGTGCTGATCGACGCGCCCAGCCTGGCGGTGGTGGGCGGCTGGCCCTGGTCGCGCTATGCGCTGGCCCGGCTGACCGAGGAGATCTCACACCGCGGCGCGGTGGCGATCGGCTTCGATTTCCTGTTCCCCGAGCCAGACCGCCAGACGCCGGAGCTGTTCGTAGAACTCTATCCGGAGCTGGCTCCGGCCGTGGCGGACCAGGTGCGCGCCCTGCCGTCCATGGACGCGGTGTTCGCCCGGGTGATCGGCCGCAGCCCCGTGGTGCTGGCCCGCGCCGGCGTGGCCGGCGCCTCCTTCGACGCCGGCGCCTCGAAGGCGCCCCTGCCGCCGGAGGCCCAGTTCGCGGGGCCGGCGCCCAGGCGCGTGCCGACCTATCCTGAGGTGGTCTCCAACCTGCCGATCCTCGACGGGGCGCCGCTGGGGCATGGTCTGGTCAACGGTCCGCCGGACGCCGACGGGGTCACCCGGCGCGTGCCGCTGCTGGCCCGCGCCGCCGGCGTCCTGACGCCGGGCTTCGCCCTGGAACTGGTGCGCGTGGCCGAAGGGGTCGAGCGGATCGAGCTGAAGCCGGGCGAGGTGCGGGTGGGCGAACGCAGACTGCCCGTGGATGGCGCCGGGCGCCTGGCGCTGCGCTTCCGCGATCTGCCGGGGGCGTCGATGACCTCGGCGGCAGACCTGTTCCGCAACGGGGTCCCGGAGGACGCCTTCAAGGACAAGATCGTACTGATCGGCCTGACCGCCGCAGGCACTTCCGACGTGGTGACCACGCCGCTGGCGGTGGAGACCTATGGCGTCCTCGTCCAGGCCCAGGCGGTGGACGCCATCCTGCGGGGCGACGTCCTGCGCCGCGCCGGCTGGGCGCCGGCGGCCGAATGGGGCGTGGGGCTGGCGCTCGCCATGGGCGCGGTGCTGATGATCCCGCGCCTGCGCCTGCGGGCCATCGCCGCCCTGGCCCTGGGCGCCGTCGCCCTGGCCCTGGGCGTGAGCGCGCTGGCCTTCCAGCACGGCCTGCTGCTCGATCCGGCTCCCGCGCTGGCGCCCGGTGGCGGGACGGCGGCGATGATGATCGCGCTGCTGTTCATGGAGGGCGGCCGGGTCCAGGCCCGCCTGCGCGAGGCCGTGGAGCAACAGCGGCTGGAGTCGGCGAAGGTGGCCGGGGAACTCGCCGCCGCCAGCGCTATCCAGTCAGGGATGCTGATCCCGCGCGAAGAGTTGATGCACGTCACCGCCGGTGTGGAGATCGACGCGGTGCTGCAGCCCGCGCTCACCGTCGGCGGCGACCTCTACGACGCCTTCATGCTCGATGGCGGACGCCTCTGCTTCCTGGTGGGCGACGTCACCGGCAAGGGCGTGCCCGCATCCCTGTTCATGGCCCTGGCCAAGGCCCTGTCGCACAGCATCCTGGCGCGGCCGGGCGTCAGCCTGCAGAGCGCCATAGCCGGTATCAATAGCGAGCTGTCACGGGACAATGGCCAGGCGATGGCGGTGTCGCTGCTGGTAGGGGTGCTGGACCTCGTCGACGGCCGCCTCGACCTCTGCTGCGCGGGCCATGAGGATCCATTCGTGGTGGACGCCGCCGGCGCGGTGCGGGAGCTGAAGCTCGACGGCGGCCCGGCGCTGTGCGTGGTCGACGATTTCCCCTATCCGGTGGAGACCCACCGGCTCGAGCCAGGCGAGACCCTGATCGCCTTCACCGACGGCGTGACCGAGGCGCAGGATCCCCTGGGCGAGCTGTTCGGACGCGTGGGCCTGATGCGCGCCCTGGCGAACCGGGCCGCGGAGCTCTCTGTGCCCCAGGTGATCGACAGCGTGGTGGCCGCCACGCGCGCCTTCGAGGCGGGCGGTCAGCCCAGCGACGACCTCACCATCATGGCGCTCAGGCGGCGCCCTATCTGACCGTCACCTCGACGCGGCGGTTGGTGGGCTCGGACACGCCGTCCGCGGTGACCGTCAGCAGCTCGCGTTCGCCGCGCCCGACCGCCCGCGCGATCGCCGGGTTGAGTCCGCGTTCGCCTAGCGCCGCCCGTATCTCCAGGGCCCGCTGGCGCGACAGGGTGTCGTTGTCGTCGACGGAGCCGACGGTGTCGGTGTGCCCCGTGATCTGAACCTCGGCGCCCGGGCGGCGAGCGACCTCCTCCAGCAGCTGCTGCAGCACCGTTTCGGATTCCGGAGAGAGCTGGGTCGAGCCATCCAGGAAATACAGGGTGAAGCGGGCGCCGGGCTTCGGCAGGCTGTCGACAAGTGTGGCGTAGCGGCTGGGGTCGCCGGGACGGGCCTGCACCCTGCCGTTCAGCCTGGTCTCGGTGTTGGCCTTGTCCAGGACACCGATCTCGGCGCCATCCTTGGGTGCGAACACCGCCACCGCGCCAACATCGGCGCCCGGCTCGGCGTCCAGCAGCATGACGCTGCCGCCGCTGGCGCAGCCCGCCAGAAGCGCGGCGAGCGCCCAGATCGCGCCAGCCTTCACGGAGCGCCTCATTTCACATCCACCACGAAGCGGGTGCCGCGCGCCGCCAGCAAGGAGGTGGGCGTACGCACCTTCACTGCATCACGGTTCTCCTTGGCGATCTGGCCCGAGACGATGGCCAGCGAGCCACGATCGACCTGGGTCAGGGAGCGGCCCTTGTGAGTGGTGTCGTCGAACTCGAACTCCGCCAGCACGACGCGGGCGTTAGGGCCGACGGCGAAGCGGCTGTTGTCGACGAAGGTCAGGCCGATGCGGCCGTCCCTGCCGGTGGTCAGCACGTCCTTCACGCCCAGGGTCACCCCTGGCGCCGCCGGGATCGAGGCCGTCCCTCGTTGCACCGTGGCGCTTCCGACCGCCGTCTTGATCCGGCCGATTTCGGCCGCCAAGCCCGCCGTCGACAGGCCCGCGGCGATCAGCAATCCTAAACCTACTGATTTGATTGTTCCGCGCATCGAACACACCCCTGCCTGGAAAGGCCTTAGTCATAACCGACAGCTGCGCCGAATCCGACTCCCAACCGGTGTCCGCGATCTCGGCCCGCATCCGGCTGCCCGCCGACGAGGGGGCTGCCGCGCGGGCCATCGCCTTCGCCTGGCTGTTCGCCGACCGCGCCAGCCTGCCGCAGACGGCCAGCGACCGGCTGGCGATCCTGGTCGAGGAATGGGTGCTGAATGTGGTGGAGCACGGCCAGCCCTCGCCCGGCGGCCGGATCGGCCTGGTCCTGCAAAAGCGGGGAGATGGCATCCGTCTGATCTTCAGCGATCCCGGCCTGGCCTTCGATCCGACCCATGCAGCCTTCAACGGTCCCAACGAGGAGCGCGGCGGCGGCGTCGGACTGGCCCTGCTGCAGGCCTGGACCCGCACCCTCCAGTACCGCCGCCGGGGCGGCCGCAACCGCCTTTTGCTGGAGCTGAAGCCCGAGGCCTGAGCTCGGGGAAGCTTCGATAACCGAAAGGTTTTGCTTGTCGCGGTCCCGGGCGCCGTGGTTAGCCGGCAGCCTGTCCGCGGCAAGGAGGGAGCCCCATGGCCCAGCGCCAGAACCTGATGAAGAACCCGTCGCCCACCGGCATGCCGGAAGCGGTCCGGGTCGGCGACCTGATCTTCGTCAAGGGCATGACCGGATTCAGACAGGGCCAGCCCGTCGCGCCCGATATGGACGGCCAGATGCGCACGGCCTATGGCCTGATCGCCGACGCCCTGGCCCAGGCTGGGGCATCCATGGCCAATGTGGTCGACCAGACGGTTTTCGTCACCGATGTGGAGGCGGCCATGGCCGTCCACGGCCAGATCCGCCAGGACGTGTTCGGCGACAACAAGCCGGCCAGCGCGACGGTGCAGGTCACCCGACTGGGCCTGCCCGGCCTGATGGTCGAGATCAAGGTCACCGCCCATGTCTGAGACCGCCACACTCTACGAACGCTCGTCGCGGATCGGCTACACGGTCGGCAGCTTCCACATGCCCGAGGTGATCGCCGAGCGCGGCGAGGGCGCTCGGATCTATGACGCCGCGGGAAGGAGCTTCATCGACTACCTGCTGGGATCGGGCCCGGCGCTGCTGGGCTACGCCCACCCCGAGGTCAATGCGGCGATGGTCGAGCAGATTGGCAGGGGCACCCACTTCTATGTCCTGAACCGCCAGGCCATCGAGCTGGGCGAGAAGCTCTGCGAGATCATCCCCTGCGCGCAGGAGGCCAAGTTCCTGCTGTCGGGCTCCGAGGCCACCCAGCATTCCCTGCGCATGGTCCGCGCCTTCACCGGCAAGAAGAAGGTGATGAAGTTCGAGGGCTCGTTCCACGGAACCAACGACTATTCGATGATGAGCGCCTTCACCCCGTCGAAGGGCTATCCGCGGCCGGAGCCGGATTCAGTGGGCATCCCGGAGGAATTCCAGGATCTGGTGCTGGTCGCCCCCTGGAACGACCTCGACACCTTCCGCAAGATCCTCAGCGAGCACGCCCATGAGCTGGCGGCCGTGATCTGCGAGCCGGTGCAGCGGATCATCCCGCCGGCCCCGGGCTTCCTGGAGGCCGTGCGCGAACTCACCCGCGAGTACGGCGTCATCCTGATCTTCGACGAGATGGTCACCGGCTTCCGCATGGGCCTGGGCGGGGCGCAGGCGGTCTATGGCGTGATCCCGGACCTGGCGATCTTCGGCAAGGCGCTCACCAATGGCCTGCCGATGACCACTATCGTCGGGCGCGCCGACATCCTCGACGTGGCCCGCCCACAGGCGGAGCGCACAGGGAACGGCCCCGCCATCTTCTATGGCGGGACTCTGAACGGCAACGCGCTCAGCGCGGCGGCGGCGCTGGCGGTGATCAAGGTGCTGGAGCGGCCCGGGACCTATGAGAATCTGGCCGCGACCACCAGCCGGATCAGGGAGGGCTTGGCGGCCTCTGCGGCACGCCACGGTCTGCCGTTCAAGGCGGTGGGCGTCGACACATTCTTCCACGTCTATTTCAAGGACCAGCCGGTCAACAACCTGCGCGAGTCGATGGCGGCCATGAGCCCGCTCAACGCCCTGTTCCAGAAGGAATGCGTCAAGCGCGGCGTGCTGCACCACCGGGGCAAGTTCTACTTCTCCACCGTGCTTACCGAGGCCGACATCGCCGAGACCCTGCAGGTGTTCGACGACGCCATGGCTGCGATGGCGGCGCAGGCTTAGCCTCCCGGGGAGCAACCGGCTTCCCTACAGCTGCGGGGTGCGGTCGAACCAGGGCCTGGCCTGTTCCAGTTGCCCAGCCAGGCGCAGCAGGGTGGCGTCCTCGCCCATGCGGCCGACAAACTGCACGCCGATCGGCAGGCCCGCGGCGCTCCAGGCGAGCGGCACGGTCATCGCCGGCTGGCCGGTGATGTTGAAGGCCTGGGTGTTGGGGATGAAGCGGAATATCCGCTCGGTGATCTCCTGGCGCTCCTGCGTCAGCCAGCCGACGGGGATCGGCGGCAGGCCCAGGGTGGCCAGCAGGAGCACGTCGTGGTTCTCGAACAGGCTGACCAGTTCGCGGCCGAAGGCGTGCAGCGTCTCGCGGGCGCGGATGTAGTCGCTGGCTGTGACCTTCTGGCCGCGCCGGCGCATGGCGGCGGTCAGCGGCTCGATCTCGTCTTCGCCTATGGCGCGGCCCCGGCGTTCCGCCTCGGCGTCGAGGGTGGCGGCGGTGCTGGCGTAGATCACCACGCCGGCGGCGGCCTGCATGGCGGCGAAGTCGCCGGGGACGCTGACCTCCTCGACCTCATGCCCCAGCTCCTCGCACAGCCGGGCGGCCTCGGTCACGGCGGAGGCGCATTCGGGGTCAAGCGCGTGGCCCTGCAGGGTTGCGGCGGTGAAGGCGATGCGCAGCCGGCCCGGGGCGCGACAGACCTCCTCCCGGAACGGCCGCTCGGGCGGGGAAAGGTAGTAGGGGTCGCCCGGCTGCGGCAGGCAGGAGATGTCCAGCAGGGCCGCGCTGTCGCGGACCGAGCGGGTGACCGCGTGTTCGATCGATGCGCCGGCCCAGCTTTCGCCCCGGGGCGCCGCCGAGACCCGGCCGCGCGAGGGCTTCAGGCCGAACAGTCCGCAGCAGGAGGCCGGCACGCGGATGGAGCCGCCGCCGTCGCTGGCGTGGGCGGCCGGCACGATTCCCGCCGCCACCGCCGCGGCCGATCCGCCCGAGGAGCCGCCGGAGGTGCGCTGCAGGTCCCAGGGGTTGCGGCAGGGGCCCAGCAGCTTCGACTCGGTGACCGGCCAGGCGCCCAGCTCCGGGACATTGGTCTTGCCGAAGATGTTGAGGCCGGCCTTGCGGTAGAGGCCGGCCAGCGCGCTGTCGGCCTCGGCCTTCCTCTCCGCGAACACCCGCGAGCCAGCGCTGGTGGGCGCTCCCTCCAGGGTCGCCCCGAGATCCTTCAGCAGGAAGGGGACGCCCGCGAACGGCCCGGGCCGGGGCGGCTCGACCCGCGCGCGCTCGGAAAGGTCCAGGGTCACGGCGTTGATCTTCGGATTGACTTCGGCCATCCGCGCCGTCGCCGCCTCCAGCAGTTCCGCGGCGCTCACCTCGCCCCTGGCGACCAGCCGGGCCAGGCCGATGGCGTCGAGGCGCCTGTACTCGTCCGGGTTCATCCGGCCGCCTCCCGTCTGGATTGTTGTTTCGGGTTTCGATGCAAGAAAGTATAGCGCCGCGTCCGGTCAACCGCGCCGGCCGATGCTGGCCCAGCTTGCGGCACCCGACTAAGGGCCCCAAAACCCATGAGGAACTCGCCGCTTTGCTGGTCCAGCTCCGGAATCAGGCCTAGCGGACCGGTTTCTCGCCGTCCCAGGTGCGGTGGGCCTCGCGCAACATGGCGAAGTAGTCCTTCTGCGAATCGGTCAGGCAGAGGAACTCCAGCATGGCGTCCGGCCCCCGCGGTTCCCCGGCGTAGAAGATGCCGCCGTTGGGGCCATCGACTTCCTGAACGATGGGCATTTGAGCCCTGGCCAGTGCGGCCCGCGCGGCCTGGGCGTCCCGGCAGTCGATGCCGATGTGGTGTAGCCCCTCACGGCCGGCGTCGCGCCAGGCGGTGTAGACCGAGGGCGTGCGGCAGGTCTGGCGGATCAGCTCGACCTGCACCTCGCCCCAGTAGCCGATCGCCACGTCCACGTTGAGCTCGATGGGCTCGCCCAGGTAGCGCCAGCCCTTGAACACCAGCTGGCGCAGGAAGAACGGCCCGGCGCCTACCGTCTCCGTCCAGTATTTCAGGGCGCCGTCGAGATCAGCCGGCACATAGGCCAGCTGTAGGACGTCGCCGAACTGGGGGATGCGCCTCACTCGGCCGCCTGAAGCGGATAGGTCCGGGCCTCGCGCCAGTCGTTCGCGCCGTCGTCCTGCACCGTCCAGGCGCGGATGGCGCGCCAGTCGATGTCCGGATGGGCGCCTGTGGGCGTCTCGCCCTTCTGGTGCGCGCGCACGGCGTCGAGCAGGACCTGGCGGGCGGTGGCGATGGCCTTGTCGGCGGAGCACAGCTGTTCATGGGTTCGGTCGGTGATCCGGCCCATGCTCATCTGCACGGCGGTGTCCTCGGCCAGCAGGTTGGAGGTGAAGCCGGTAGCGTGGCCGCGCTTCATGGCCTCGCGGTCCTGGCCCCAGTTGTTGGACTTGTCTCCGAGCGGCGGGCAGATGTCGTCCTGGTCGTAGTTGGCGGTGCCGCCGAAGAACTTCTCCACCGGGCCGGCCATATCGTAGCTGAAGAACCATTGCTTGAAGGTGACGTCGTCGATCGGCACGGCGACGAACACAACGCGCCGGGTGGTGCCGGCCACCTGCGGCACGGCGGTGGAGACGAAGCCGAACCAGGGCATGGCGAAGTGGGTGATGGCCGAGGCCGTCGTCCCGTCGGGCATGTGGCGGATGGCGGCGGCCTCGAAGCCGTACCTGGTCAAGTTGATGTCGTAGGCCGGCGGCGGGCCCTCGTACAGCGACATGTGCTTGGCCTTGTAGGATGACATGTGGCTCTCGTGCAGGATGCCCACGTGGGCGTCGTCGAGGGAGGCTTCCAGGCCCTGCACCCAGTTGCAGTTGATGGTGGACGAAGTGATGTTGTTCTGGGTCTCGTCCAGCTCGTTGAACTCGAAGTCCGGGAAGCGCGGCGGCTCGGCCCGCTCGCCGATATAGACCCAGATCATCCCCCCGGCCTCGCGCACCGGATAGTGTTTCACCTTGACCTTGGCGCACATGCGCTCGGGGTCGCGGTGCTCGTTGGGCATCTCCACCACCTTGCCGGAGACGTCGATCTTCCAGCCATGGAAGATGCAGCGGACGCCGTTGCCCTCGTTGCGGCCCAGGGCAAGGGAGGCGCGACGGTGCGGACAGGCCTCGTCGAAGAATCCAACGCGGCCGTCGGTGGCGCGGAAGGCGATGAAGTCGCGGCCGAACAGCCGCACGCGGTCCGGCGCGCCGTCCCGCTCCAGCTTGCCGGCGCGGATCGCCGGGACCCAGAAGCAGTCCTGCAGCATATGGCCCATGGGCGCGTCGCACTCGATGCGGGTCAGGAGATGGTTGTCTTTTTCGCTGAGCATAAGCGCCTCGTACTATCCGGGCCCCTTTGGGTGGTCGCTAGCCAGAATCTCATCCCAGGATCGCCAAGTCCAATCGCAAAACGGCTCCCGACATAAGTGCGATTTATGCTGTAGGGCGCGCCCCGGCCTTCAACGCCTCGAGGGCATGGACGGCAACAGGCGCCAGACGCCGCCCACGCCGTCGCCGGTGGGATTTTCGGGCGTGTCCTTGGCGTAGCTGTAGACCGGCTTGCCGCGCCAGGCCCATTGCAGCGTACCGTCGTCGCGCTTGATCGTCGTCCACTCCCCGACCGGCTTGGCCTCGGCGCTGGCGACCACCGGGGGCCAGGCCGCGGCGCAGGCGCCGTTGCAGGCCGACCTGCCGTGGCCGTCCTTGTCGAAGGTGTAGAGCGGAACGCTGGTCTCGCCCTCGCGCAGGATGTACTGGCCGCCCTCCTCGAAAACCGCGATCGCGCCCGGCGTCGGTGGCGGATTGACCCGCGCTCCCGTTCTGGTCGAAGGCTGCGCCATCTGGTCCTCGCTGGCGTTTCCGCCGATCCGCAAAGCTGCGACCGTAGAATTGGTTCGATGGCTTGGGGTGTCAACGCCGGGGCGCCCGCCCAAGGTGTCCGATCAGGAGCACGGGAGGTCCGCATGATTTCGCTGGCTGGAAAGGTCGCCCTGGTCACCGGGGGCGCTTCGGGACTGGGCCTGGCGAGCGCGACCCAGATGGCTGAGTTGGGCGCCAAGGTGATCCTGGCCGACATCAACGAGACCCGCGAGCTGACGCTGACCCCGGAACTCGGCGAGCCCTCGGACGTCGCCCAGCTCATCGCCTATCTGGCCAGCGATGCGTCGAAGTAACTGGCCGGCCAGACCTTCATCGTCGACGGCGGCTTCACGACGCCGCTGGCCGAATAGCCGCAAATCCACAATGACGGACATCGGCCTTTAGCCCTGGCCAGCCGAGGACCCCCGATGTCTATTCCGGCCAAACAGGACCGGAGGATCACCCGCCCATGAGTTCGCCCACGACGTTTCCCGAGTGGTTCGGTATCGAAGACAAGGTCGCCCTGATCGTCGGCGGCGGCTACGGCATGGGCGAGACCATCGCCAAGCATCTGGCGCGGGCCGGCTGCCACCTGGTGATCGCCGACATCATCCCGGAACGCGCCGAGAAGGTGGCCGCCGACATCCGGGCCATGGGCCGCAAGGCGCACGCCGCCATCGCCGACATGTGCGACCGCGAGGCCGGAGTCGCCGCGCTGGAGAAGGCCGAGGCCGACCTGGGGGGGATCGACATCATGGTCTCCATCGTCGGCGAGGCCGCTTGGGTGAGCTTCCTCGACACCACCGACGAGCAATGGGACCTGGACATGCGCCGCAACGTCGAGGGCTTCTGGCGCTGCTCGCAATACGTCGGGCGCTCGATCGCCCGCCGGGAAGCCCAGGGTGGGGCGATCCTGGCCATCGCCTCGGTTGACGGCATCCAGTCGAGCCCGATGCATGCGGCCTACGGCGTGGCCAAGGCGGGCCTGATCAGCCTGGTCAAGACCATGGCCGTGGAGCTGTCCCCCTACGGCATCCGCACCAACGCCATCGCCCCGGGCACGGTGAAGACGCCCCGCTCGGTCGAGCGCTCCCCGCCCGGACGGCACGATCGCCGCGCCAAGGAGATCGGCATCCTGCTGGGCCGCGCGGCCACCACCGAGGAGATCGCCGACGCCGCCCTGTTCCTGGTCTCCGACATGTCCCGCTACATCACCGGGGTGACCCTGCCGGTGGACGGCGGCTGGATGGCGGCGCGCATGGACGTCAAGGCCTTCCTGCCCAAGGAAGGCGAGCCCTGGGTGCGGCCGTAGGGGCGGCCCAGGCCCGGGGCGGAAACGCCTGGACGAGGCGCCGGCTCTAATCCAAGTTTGCAACCGATCGTTTCCGGCGATCGGCTCAAGGGGTTCCGACATGTCGCAAGCCACGCTCGAGGCGCTTGACCTGACCGGCGGCTTCGCCCCGGAGATGGACCTGATCGACCCCGCGCCGCCGAAGGGTGATCCCACCTGGCGCGAGAGCGTCTCCATGTGGCTGTTCGACGACGCCGGCGTCATCCAGTTCCCGCGCTTCCTGATCGAGGACGTGCCGCAGGAACCTGATCGGCGGGTGGTGTTCTACAACATCGCCTTTCCCGACGGCCGCGCGGTCGTCGAGTGGGGCCACGACGCGCCCGCCCCGACCCTGGACGAGGCGGGCAAGCCCACGATCTATGGTTCCAAGGCCATGCAGTTCCGCTGCATCGAGCCGTTCAAGCGGTGGACCGCAAGCCTGCGGAGCCCGATGACGGTGACCACCAACCGCCAGCTGATGACCGCCGTGCCGGAGGGCCCGCGCGTGGACGTGGAGTTCGATGCCGAGACCACCTCCGTCGTGCCGCCCTGGATCAGTGGGCGGTTCAATCCGGCCGTCGCCAGGATGATCGCCGAAGGCGGGCAGGACAGCCATTTCATGGGGGTCGGCTTCCGCTACGAGCAACTGGTGCTGGCCAAGGGACGCTGCCGCATTGGCGAGGACACCTACGAGTTCAGCGGCCGGGGGCTGCGCGTCCACCGCCGCAGCCGCCGCAACACGGTGGGCTTCCGCGGCCACGTCTGGGCGACCACGGTCTTCCCGTCAGGAAAGGCGTTCGGCGTGCTGGCCTATCCCCCGGAGAAGGCGGGTGCGGCGCACTTCTGGGAGGCGTTCTATTTCGACGGCGCCGTCATGCACCCGGCGGAGATGGGTGGTCCGATCCCGTGGCTGACCCGTGCCGTCCCGGGACCGCAGGATGTGAGCTTCAGCCTCAGGGTCGGCGGCCGTGAGGTCCTGGTCGGAGCGGAGATCCAGGCCACCAACTTCAGCGTCGCGCGCGCGGCCCATTCCAATCGCGCCGACCCAATGCTCCAGCAGCAGTCCTGCGCCCGCTACGTCATGGAGGGCGAGGCGGCATTCGGCATGATGGAGCGCTCCTACCCCGGCAGCCGGATCACGCTGGTGACCTGAACCGACGACAGGGGGATTCTCGAAACATGGTCCAGCCCGCCAACATCGCCGACTGGTTCGGCATCAAGGACAAGGTCGCCCTCGTGGTCGGCGGCGGCTACGGCATGGGGGAGGCGACGGCCAACCGTCTGGCCCAGGTCGGCTGCGACCTGGTGGTCGCCGACATCATCCCCGAGCGCGCCGAGCGGGTGGCCTCCGACATCCGGGCCATGGGCCGCCGGGCCCATGCCGCCATCGCCGACATGTGCGACCGCGAGGCCGGGGCGGCGGCGCTGGAGAAGGCTGAGGCCGACCTCGGTGGGATAGACCTGATGGTCTCCATCGTGGGGCAGGCCGCCTGGGTAAGCTTCCTGGACACCGACGAGGAGACCTGGGCCCTGGACCAGAGCCGCAACCTCGATTGCTTCCGCCGCTGCGCCCAATGGGTGGGCAAGTCCCTGCGCCGGCGGGAGGCCAAGGGCGCCATGGTGGCGATCGCCTCGGCTGACGGCATACAGGGGGCCCCGATGCACGCTGCCTATGGCGCGGCGAAGGCCGGGACGATCCACCTGGTCAAGACCATCGCCATGGAGCTGGGCCCCTATGGCATCCGCGCCAACGCCATCGCCCCCGGCACGGTGGCCACGACCCGGGCCATGGAGGGCTCCTCGCACGCGGCCCGCGACGCCCGCGCCCGCGACATGGGCGTTCCCCTGGGCCGCGCCTGCACCATGGACGAGATCGCCGACGCGGCCTTGTTCCTGGTGTCGGACATGTCCCGCTACATCACCGGCGTCACCCTCCCCGTGGACGGAGGCTGGCTGGAGGCGCGCACCGACATCAAGAACTTCCTGCCGACTCCGGGCGAGGCCTGGGTGAAGACTTGACGCTTCAGGCGCCGGGAATGGGCGGTATCGGGCGGCGCATGGGCGCGGACAGATCCGGGGGCCCGGAATAGAGGATGGTGGCGGTGCGCCGAGCGTAGAGCCACGCGCCGGCCCGCCTGACGCAACGCTCGTCGTAGACGCCCATGACGAACCGGCTCTCGCCTTCCACGGAGCCGTGCTCGGAGAAGTACACCCGGGCGCGGGCCTCGGTCGCCGAGGCGGACAGGACCTTGGCGTCGTGGTTGGTCTGCAGCAGCCAGGGATATCGCTTGAAGACGCCCTCCAGGCGCGCGCGGATGGCGTCGCGTCCCACCGAGGCGGTTCCGCCGGCCACCTCCCAGACGCCGTCCTCGGCATAGGTTCCGGCGAATGCGCTGGCGTCGCGCGTGTTCAGGGCGTTGACCAGGCTGAACCGCAGGTCCGCGAGCTCCCGGGCGAGCAACCCCTCGCTCAGCCCCATGCCGCAGGCGGCTTGCGGCAGGCCGCCGGCGCCCAAGATCCCAAGGCCAAGGCTGGTGGTGATGAAGGCTCGTCGATGCATCTGGTTCTCCTCCCGGGGGCGCCGCCTTTGGACGACGATCGCATACACACTCGCGGGCCACCCCGGCCCAGGCAAGCCGGTGCGCCCGGCCCGAGGGCGCTTGACCTTCCCCTCGCCTAGGTTCCGTGTGGATTCACATCGGCGCGATGTTCGCGTCTGTTGGCATTTCCGGAAATCTTACTAAGAACGTGCCCGCGGTGCGGGTGGCGCGCGACCCCGCCGGACGAAACAGCACAGGACGCCTGACCACATGAGCTCCGAAGTCTTCAAGACCTTGGCCAGCGAGGCGACCGGGCCCTTCAAGGGCGTGCGGATCATCGACATGACCGGGGTGGTGTTCGGGGCCTACGCGACCCAGATCCTCGCCGACCTGGGCGCCGATGTGATCAAGATCGAGAGCCCCGGCGGCCCGCGCGGCGAAGGCGGCGACGTGATGCGCTGGACGCCGGCCCAGAACCCGAAGGCGCCCGACCTCGGCCCGATCTTCGTGACCATCAACCGCAACAAGAAGTCCGCCCTGCTGGACATCAGCACCCCCGAGCACAAGGAGGTGATGGTCGAGCTGCTGAAGTCCGCCGATGTGCTGGCCTCCACCGTCCGCTACGAGGGCATGACCCGGCTCGGCCTCGACTATGAGGGCGTGAAGGCGATCAATCCCGAGATCGTCTATGTCCACGGCTCCGGCTACGGCGCGGCCGGGCCCCGCGCCGGCGAGCCGGCCTACGACGACCTGATCCAGGCCGCCTCCGGCTGCGCCGACCTGCTCAGCCGCGTGGACGGCAATCCGGAGCCGCGCTACCTGCCGACCCTGGTGGGCGACAAGGTTTCCGGCCTGTTCATGAGCCAGGCGATCATGGCGGCCCTGTTCCACAAGCAGAAGACCGGCGAAGGGCAGTTCGTCGAAGTGCCCATGTTCGAGAGCGTCACCAGCTTCATCCTGGCCGAGCACATGTTCGGCCACGTCTACGATCCGCCCACCGGCCAGTGGGCCTATTCGCGGCTGGCCAACCCCGCGCGGCGGCCGTTCCGGACCAAGGACGGGTTCCTGGGCCTGATGCCCTATTCGGTGGGCCACTGGCGGAGGTTCTTCAAGCTGGCCGACCTGGCCGAGTTGATCGAGGACGAGCGCTTCCAGACCCAGACCGGCATCGCCCAGAACATCCGCGAGCTCTACGGCATCCTGGAGAAGTCCACGATCCACAAGACCACCGAGGAGTGGATCGCGGCCCTGGCCAGCAAGGGGGTGCCCGCCGTGCCGGTCAACCGGCTTGACGACCTGCCCACCGACAAGCAGCTGGCGGCCGTGGATTTCTTCCAGAAGTACGACCATCCGGTGGCCGGGGCCTACTACTCCATCCGCTCGCCCATGCTGTTCTCCAAGACCCCCGCCAACATCCGCCTGCACCCGCCGCGTCTGGGCGAGCACACGGAGGAGATCATGGCCGAGGTAAAGGCCAGGAAGGGCGCCTGAGATGCGTATCGAGATCAGCGACGAAGAACGCGAATTCCGCGCCGAGGCCCGTGACTGGCTGGAGGCCCACGTCCCCAAGGTCCACCGCCGCGCCTATGTCCGCCAGCACGACACGGAATGGCAGCGCACCCTCTACGACGGCGGTTGGGCCGGCATCAACTGGCCCAAGGAGCACGGCGGCCGCGGCCTCCCGCCCGACCAGCTGCTGATCTGGTACGAGGAGTGCGCCCGGGTGCATGCGCCGCACTGGGGCTGCATGGCCACCGCCTTGATGCACGCCGGACCGACGCTCATCGTGCGCGGCACCGAGGAGCAGCGCGCCTACCACCTGCCTAGGATCCTCAAGGGTGAATCGGTCTGGTGCCAGGGATGGTCGGAGCCCGGCGCGGGGTCCGACCTTGCGTCGCTGACCACCCGCGGCGACATCGACGGCGATCACCTCGTCGTCAACGGCTCGAAGATCTGGACCAGTTCAGGCCACCTGGCCGACTGGCAGGAGCTGCTCATCCGCACCGATCAGAACGCGACCAAGCAGAAGGGCATCAGCTGGGTGATCTGCGACATGCACAGCCCCGGCATCGAGGTGCGCGCCATCCCCACCATGAGCGGGCCATTCGACAGCCACTTCGCCCAGGTGTTCTACAATGACGTCCGCATCCCGCTCACCAACGTCGTCGGCGGGCTCAACAACGGCTGGGACGTGGCCGCCGCCACCCTCGGCTTCGAGCGCGGCACCGGCTTCATCCCCGAGCAGCTCCACCAGGTCGAGGTTCTCGAGGATCTGATCAAGCTGGCGCTGGAGCGGCACAAGCGGAGCGGCTACTCGCACCTGGACGAGGGCGACATCATGTACCGGCTGGCGACGCTGCGCGCTGAGTTCGCCGCGATCCGCGCGCTCACCTACCAGTCGATCTCGCGCGACCGCAACGGCACGCCGGGCTCCGAATCCTCGATGATCCGCCTCTATTTCTCCGAAACCCTCCAGCGCCTGACCCGGGTCGCCATCGACGTGCTGGGCCCGCGGATGATGGAGCTCTCCGACGACCGAGGCTGGACCTACGGCTACCTGCGGGCCTTCCCGGCCACCATCGCGGCCGGCACCAGCGACATCCAGCGCAACATCATCGGGGAGCGCATCCTCGGCCTGCCCAGGGGACCGAAGCCGCAATGATCCACCTGCAACCCACCCCCGATCAGGAGGAGGCCGCCGAGGCGGTCGCCAGCTTCCTGCAGGCCGAGATGCCCATCGAACGCCTGCGTCCGCGCGGGCGCGAGCTGCCGCTCATCCGTCACCGCGACCAAGCCAAGTGGGCCGAGATGGGCGCGCTCGGATTCTTCGGCCTTGGCCTGGAGGAAGACCTGGGCGGCGTAGGCCTCGGCGTCGTCGAGGAGACTCTGGCCTTCCGCGAGTTCGGCCGCTACCTGGTGGCGCCGCGCGTCCTGGGCTCGGTGCTCGGCGCCCGCGTGGCCGCCCGCGCAGGGCGCGCCGACCTGGTCGAGGGCATCCTGGCGGGGACGGTCCCGGTGGGGCTTCTGCTGACGCTGGAAGACGAGCCTGGGACCGCCTACCTGGTGGACGGGGCCGACGCCGAATGGGCGCTCACCTGGAACGCTGGGGGCGCTGGCCTCGTGGACACCGCCAAGCTCAGCGACATCGAGGCCCGCGAGTCCATCGACAGCACCCTGGAGTTCGCCCACGTGCGCCTCCCGGCGTCCGAACCGGAGATCTGGGTAACCGCCGACGTCGATCCCATCCCGCGCCGGGGCGACCTCTTGTGCGCGGCGATGCTGGTGGGCCTGTCGGAAGGCACGCGCGACGACTCCGTGGAATTCGCCAAGATGCGCAAGCAGTTCAACCAGCCGATCGGCTCGTTCCAGGCCGTGAAGCATCGCTGCGCCGACATGGCCACCCGCGCCGCCGCCGCCTGGGCCCAGATCCTGTTCGCGGTGCTGGCGGAGAAGGAGAGGACCGAGGACGTGGTCTTCCAGGTCACCGCCGCCAAGCTCATCGCCACCGACACGGCCATCCGCAACGCCCAGGCCAATATCCAGAACCACGGCGCCACCGGCTTCACCTCGGAGGTTGAGGCCCACCATTTCCTGAAGCGTTCGCACCTGCTGGATCAGGTGGGAACCAACCAGCGCCGCCTGCGCGACCGGCTGCTGGAGCAGCCCGCCCCGCCCGCCTGATGAGAGGGGCGTGGCGAAAATGAGGCGGTGTCTGTTTCTGGCCGTCTCGCCCTAGCCTCGGGGCTTCCACAGGGCTAAGTCTTTCAGGCAACGAAATACCAGAGGGAGCTAGGTGATGGGCAAGGATCAGTTCGACCTATCGGATAAGGTCGCGATCGTGGTGGGTGGCACCAAGGGGATGGGCGAGGCGATCTCGCGCCAGTTCGCGGCCAGCGGCGCCAGGATCGTGATCAACGCGCGGTCCAAGGAGGACTGCGAGGCGCTCGCGGCCGAACTCAACGCCAAGCATGGCGGCGGCAAGGTCATCGCGGTGGCCAAGACCGGCGACATGTCCGTGAAGGCCGACCTGCAAGGGCTGGTGGACATCGCCCTGGAGAAGTTCGGAAAGATCACCTCGATGGTCTACACCCCATCGCTCAGGCCCTGGTTCGGCTCGGCCATCGACACGCCGGACGAGGAGATGGACCAGGAGTTCCTCTTCTTCTTCAAGTCCAAGTGGTGGATCACCAGCCTTTGCATCCCGCACATGGCCCAGGCTGGCGGCGGCTCGGTGGTCTACATCGGCTCCGGGTCCTGCTTCGAGGCGACCATCGAACGCTCGCTCACATCCTGCATGCGCGCCGCCGAGGTGCAGATGATGAAGAACTTCGCCGCCGAGTTCGGCAAGGACAACATCCGCTTCAACATCGTCCCGCCGGCCTCGATCAATTCGCACGGCTCCCAGGCGCTGTTCGCCGACGAGGACACGGTCGCCAAGCTCCGCGCCGCCCTGCCCATGCGGCGCACCGGCGAGACCTTCGAGATCGCCAACGCGGTGACCTTCCTGATCAGCGACGCGGCCTCCTTCACCACCGGGGCCGTGCTGCCGGTGGATGGCGGACGGCTGCTGCACGCCAAGCCCAGCATGCTCACCAACGCCTTCGCCAAGTTCCAGGGCGGCGAGGCCAACGCCCACATGAAGACGCGCTGAGGCCTCAGGCGGTGGGTGCGAACAAGGCCCTCACCGCCGGCGCCGCCGGCTTGAACGACACCGTCCGGGGCAGGTCGTCGACGACCAAGATCCGCACCGGGACCTGATAGGGCGTCAGGCGCTCGCGGGCCCATTGCACGATGTCCTCTCCGGTCACGCCCGGGGCTCCGGCATGCAGGATCACGGCGGCGACGGGGACTTCGCCAAGCCGGTCGTCGGGTATGCCCACCACGCAGGCCTCGCGCACCCCCGGGTGCTGGTGAAGGACGGCGTTGACCTCGTCCGGGTGGACCTTGAAGCCGCCGCGGATGATGGCGTTGTCGGCCCGTCCCTTGATCCAGACGAAGCGCTCGGCGTCCATCTCGGCGCGGTCCGTGGTGCGGATCCAGTCCCCGCCGTCGTCGATCAGGGGACTGCGCACTTCCAGCAGGCCTTCGGTGCGAAAGGGCAGGACCTCGCCGGTCTCGGGGTCGACCACCCGGCCTTCCATTCCGGTGTTCAGGCGGCCCACCGCCCCGCGATGCGTCCTCCAGTGGCTGTGGAAGAGGTCCAGGTTCCAGCTGGCGACACTGCCGCCGAACTCGGTCGCCCCATAGGATTCCAGCACCGGGATGCCGTAACGGCGGAGGATCTCGTCCACCAGGTCATGCGGCACCGGCGCGGTGCCGGTGGTGATGGTCTTCAGCGAGGCCAGGTCCTCCCCGGGGAGATCGGCGTCCAGCACCATCCGCAGGGCGGCCGGCGGCAGGGACGAAGTGGTGAAGCGATGGCGCACCAGGGCGTCGCGCCACTCCTCCACATTGAACTTCTCCAGCAGCACCAGCGGGGTGCCCGCCGCCGCGCGGCCATAGAGGCCGGTGAGCCCGCCCACGTGGGCGATGGAATAGAATAACAGCTGCGGTGCAGGGTTGTCGCCAGCCTCGGGCACGAAGCGCCCGGCCGCGTACATGATCCGCTCGATACGCTCGTAGGGCATCGGCATCCGCTTGGGGGCGCCGGTGGTGCCGGAGCTGGACATGTGGACGGCGACCTCTGGCGTGGGCGGAGCGAGCTCCGTCCCCGTGATCGCCTCCAACCCCGCCGCCATGGCCGCCGGGCCGCCGGCGCTGTCCGGCAGGACGATCCCGGCCGCCCCGATCCCGCGGACGGCCTCGCGCACGCCCGGGCGGTCCCAGTCGCTGGGGAGGCCGATCAGGGCGGCGGGCTTCAGGGCGCGGATGTCGGCGATGAAGCGGTCGTCCGGCTGGATGGCGTTCAGCACCACATAGCTGCGCCGGCCGGCCCAGATCGCCAGCACCGCGGCGACCTGCGGCGGGCGGTTGCGCACCATGACCGCCACCTGGCCGCCGGCCGGCAGGCCGAGGCCGTCAAGCTTGTCCCTGAGATCGACGATGAGGTCATTGAACTCGGCGCGGCCGATCCACTGGCCCTTCCACTCCAAGGCTCGGCCCTCGCGCCGCTTCAGGGTCTGGCTGATCCGGTCCACCACGCTCAACGGTTGTCTCTCCCTGACGCGGCGGCCGCATGCCGCGCTTCAAACCAACATGCGGACGGCGTCGGCCGCCCCCCGCTCCTGATCAACTTAACTAATAGCTGCGGCGGATTTTGAAATTGGACTCTCAGGCGACTGGATGTGAGTTTGCCGCCGAAGCCACACGACGGCGCCGGCCCGTGGGGGGAACGGCCCCGCGGCGCATCGCGAGCAGGATAGCCATGACCATCAAGACCGGATTCATCGGCCTGGGAAACCAGGGCGGGGCGATCGCCGAGCGCATGCTGGCGCAGGGCGTGAAGGTCGCCGTCTGGGCGCGCCGGCCCGAGACGATGGGGCCGTTCGTGGAAAAGGGCGCGACCACCGCAGCCTCCCCGGCCGCGCTTGGGCGGGAGCAGCGGGTGGTCGGCGTCTGCGTCGGGGACGACAACGACGTGCGCTCGGTGGTCCTGGGCGACAACGGCGTGCTGGCCGGCATGGCGCGGGGCGGGCTGATCCTGATCCACTCCACCGTGGCGCCGGCCACCGTCATAGAGCTGGAGAAGCTCGCCGCTGAGAAAGGTGTGCGACTGCTGGACGCCCCGGTGAGCGGCGGCGCCCGCGGGGCCCTGGCCGGCACCATGACCGTCATGGTCGGCGGCGACGCCGATGTGCTGGAGGAGGCGCGTCCGCAGCTGGAAACCTTCGCCGCCTCCATCCCGCACCTGGGCGCCGTTGGCTCCGGCCAGGGGCTGAAGCTGCTCAACAACGCCCTGTGCTACGGCAATGCGGTGATGGGGGTCATCGCCCTGGAGACCGCCGAGAAGCTCGGCATGGACCGCAAGATCGCCGGCGACATCATGGCCATCAGCTCCGGCCAGAGCAACGGCCTCAGCCTCGTCGTCGACGAGGACCGGCTGCGCCACTTCAGCACCTCGTCCGCGCCGGGCAAGGACGTGCGCCTGTTCCTGGACG
This sequence comes from Caulobacteraceae bacterium, assembly GCA_947474775.1. GTDB lineage: Bacteria > Pseudomonadota > Alphaproteobacteria > Caulobacterales > Caulobacteraceae > Phenylobacterium. Next base: position 25,406 of record CANJKG010000007.1, read on the forward strand.
CTCTGAAGGGCGCGGGCCTGCCGGACAATGAACTGGCGACAGCAGTGTCGACTCTTACCGAGCGGATCCGGTCCTACGCTGAGCGGGTGCTCGACAATTAAAGGTGTAGAGCCTGATTCTCGGTTCAGATGGTTCCATCTGGACCGACGAGGCTCTAGCCGAAGGCGACCTCGGGCGTCGGCGGCGGGAAGAAGCGAAGCTCGCCGCTCAGGTTCATCGGGCCCTTGTATATGAGGTGGGCGATGCGCCGGGCGTAGCGCCAGCGGTCGCCGTCATGGACGCAATCCTCGTGGTAGACACCAAGCACGAACTGCACGTCGCCGGTCGTGAACATGCAGTATTCCGTGAAATAGACCCGCGCCTTGGCCCGGTCCCCGGTCGCCGACAGCACGATCGAATCGTAGTTGGTCTGGATCACCCAGGTGAATTTCGGGGTCATCACATTCGCCAGCTGGTGGCGGATGTCCTTGCGGCCGACGACGCGGAAGCTGGCTGGAACCTCCCAGACCCCGTCCTCCGTGAAGTTGTCGGCGAAGGTGTCCGGGTCGCGTCGGTTGAGGGCGTCGACGTGGCGGAACCTGAGGTCGCGAAGGGCCTTGTCGATCTGTTCGTCGGTCATCATGCCGCCCCTTCCTGGGTCTGCTGGGCCCTGGCCACGTCGCGCGCGATGGTGCGCGTGCTGAAGTAGTAGACCACTGCCGAGATGCTCAGGAAGCACGGCATGACCAGAAGTGAATAGCGGATCGCCTCATCGCCGAAGCGCGGCTCGAGCGCGTCGTTGAGCGCCCCGACGATCAGGCCGCCAAGGCCGGCGCCGACCAGGTTGGTGACGAAGTAGATCACGGCCACGGTGAAGCCCCGCATCCGAGGCCGCACGACCGCGAGCGCCCCCGCGAAGGAAGGGGTGGTGTTGGTCGAGGAGGCGAAGGCGTAGAGGAAGATCATGATCACCGCCCAGGTCCCGTTCTGGGTCATGGCGATCATCGCCGCCACGGGGGCCGACACCAGGTTCGACATGATTCCGAACCGCAGGTACCAGACCGCGCCGCGCTTCGCGAGGCGGTCGCTGATGAGGCCCGCGACGATGGCCGCCCCGATGGTGCCGCCGGCGATCGCCAGGCCGTAGTAGAGCCCGACCTGGGTCAGCGGCATGTCGTGGACGCGCACCAGGAAGGCCGGCGCCCAGATGAGCTGCGCCTGGGTGGCGAGTTGCACGAAGGTCTTGGCGGTGACCACATAGAGGAAGGTCGGCGTCCGCATGACGTACCTCATGGTCGCCCCCAGCGTCTCGCTGTCGGGGTCGGCCTTCATCCCGCCTTCGGAGGCGCCTCGCACCGGCTCCGGGGTGGTCCAGAACAGCAGCAGCGACAGCAGAAGGCCGGGAATTCCCACGACCATGAAGGCGTGGCGCCAGTCATAGTGCTCGGCGAGGTAGCCCCCGAGCGCGGAGCCCATGAGGACGCCGACACCGGTGCCCATCAGGGTCACCCCCAGCGCCATCGCCCGCTGTGTCGGGGGGTAGAGGTCCGAGATGATCGACATGATCGCCGGATTGGCGGAGGACTCGCCCGCCGCCACGCCGATCCGCCCGAGCAGCAGGTGCCAGTAGTTGTGGGCGAGGCCGCAGGCGGCCGTGGCGGCGCTCCAGATCGCCAGGGAGATCGCCAGCAGGTTGCGCCGGTTGCCGACATCGACGATCCGCGAGATCGGGATGGCGGCGGTGGCGTAGAACACCGCGAAGGCCGTGCCGGTGAGCAGGCCCATGGCGGTGTCGCTGGCCCCGATCTCCGCCTTGATGGGGGTCAGGAGGATGTTGAGGATGTTGCGGTCCATCACCGCCAGAGCCGTGATCACCCCCATCAGGAACAGGGTGTAGATCTTTAGCCGAGGACTCATGTCGAAGCGCGACGCGGGGCCATGCATGAACGTTCTCAGCACGCTCTGCTTCGTCGTATCGGCGTCCGCCATCGATTTCCCCTCACGCCCGGCTGTCATCGCGCGCCGGCTTTTTTGCGGCGCTACTCAGCCCCATCGCATCACTACGGGCAAGCCCCGACGTTCGCCGACTTGCGGGGCGCGTAAGCTGCACCATAGGCTGAGGCGGTATCAGGAGAGACCCCGATGTCCGCCGACACCCCGAACGCGCCTTCCCCGCGCAACACGTCCAGGTTCCTGGGTGTGGCGGCGATCGCCATCGCGGTGGGCTTCAACCTGCCCTACGCCGCCCTGGCCTCGATCTACGACTACCCCGGCGTGCTGCGCCGGCCGGCGGGAGAGGCGCTGGATCTGTTCGCGGCCGGCGGGCAGACGCTGATCCTGGTCTGGCACGGCTTCATGCTGGCCGCCCTGGCGCTGACGCCCCTGGCGGTGGCGCTGTCCATCACCCCGGATCGGCTGAGGACCCGTCCGGCGCTCGCCGTGGGCGCGGCCGCCGCCGGCGCCCTGGCGGGCCTGGCCCAGGCCGTCGGCCTGTCACGCTGGGTGTTCGCCATCCCGATGCTGGCGGAGGCCCACGGCGACCCGGCGACCCGGCTCTCGGCCGAGCAATCCTTCGCCCTGCTCAACGCCTGGGGCGGCGTGGCCATCGGCGAGCACTTGGGACAGCTGCTCACCGCCCTGTTCGTCTTTCAGCTTGCGCTGCTGCAGGGAGGTGAAGGACGGAGGGTCGCCGCGCTCCTTGGCCACATCACCGCCGTCCTGCTGCTGCTCGGAACGGGCGAGGGGCTCGCCATGGCGCTGGGCCGTTCGGGCGAGGTCTTCGGCATGGCCACCACGGTCGGCTTCCTGGGCCTGACCCTGTGGTTGGTCGCCACCGGTGTGGGCCTGTTTAGAGGCCCCGCGACCTAAGGACGATTATAACAAAAAGGGATGGATGGCGGCGGATCGGGGGCCTAGAGTTCGTCCCAAGCCGGTGTTTCGACCGGCGCCTATAATTGTGCGTAGGGAGCTGCCGACCTTCCTCGGCGACGGGCTAGCCCAATGATCTTTAAGCTGGACCAGATTGAGACCTTCGTCGAAGTGGCGAAACACAAGTCGTTCAGCATCGCGGCGGCGAACCTCAACGTCACCCAGCCCATGGTCTCGTCGCGGATCAAGAAGCTCGAGGAGATGGTCGGCTTCAAGCTCATCAACCGCAACACCAAGACCGTATCGCTCACCAAGGACGGCGAGGCGCTGCTCGATAAGTCCATCGAGATCATCGAGAACATCCGCGACGCCGAGCGGATCGTCGGCCGCATCCGGGAGCGGGCCGCGCCGCGCATCCGCATCGGGGCGGTCTCGGTGCATGTGTGGCGGCGCTGGTGGATCCTGGAGTCCTTCATGATGCGCTATCCGCAGGCGCACCTGGAGATCGAGTCCGGGCCGTCCAGCCGGCTGGCTGAAAAGCTGCTGCGCGGCGAACTGGACATCGCCTTCATGCACCCGCGCGCGTCCCTGCCTCTGGAGGGCCTGAACCTGCTCAGCGCCCGCTACGGGCTGATCTCGCGGCGCGAGGCGGTCACCAAGCCGGGACCGCTGACCGCGTCCGACCTTCGCGGCCAGGAGGTGGGCCTGTTCCGCCGCGAGCTGCAGCCGGCGATCCACGACGAGATCACCCGCATCCTGGAGCCGCAGGGCGTGCGCATCGTCGCCATCCCGGAGGTCACCGACGAAGGCATCCTGAACTTCGTGCGCCGGATGCACTTCCCCGTGTTGTCCTTCACCGTCTGGGACGACGATTCCCCGCCAGACGATGTGATCTTCCAGGAGATCGAGGGCCTCGACGTGGCCCTGGAATTCGTCGTGGCGCGCGCCTCGCGCACCACTCAGGCGGCCGAGCTGCTGTGGCGTCACTGCACGGCCAAGCTTGGCTGATCCGCCGGCCCACGGCGCAGGCGATAAATTTCACTTATACTTCCGGCTTTTTTGCGATTGGACTTGCGGGCCGCCGGGTGGGACTTTGATCTCATCGCCACCATTTAGTCCTGGGGGCAGGAGACGCTAATGCTCAGTGAAGCCGACAATCATCTGCTCACCCGCGTCGAAGGCGACGCGCCCATGGGCCAGATGCTGCGCGAGAACTTCTGGTTCCCGGCCGTCCGCGCCGCGCGGCTTGAGCCCGACGGCGCGCCGCTGCGCGTGCGGCTTCTGGGCGAGGACTTCATCGCATTCCGCTCCACCGACGGCCGCGTGGGCTTCTTCGACGAGGCCTGTCCGCATCGCCGCGCCTCCCTGGCCCTGGGCAGGAACGAGGGCAACGGCGTCCGCTGCATCTTCCACGGCTGGAAGATCGACGTCTCCGGCAAGGTCGTGGAGATGCCCAACGAGCACCGCGACCCCGAGCGCATGTGCGCCAAGGTGAAGGTC
>CANJKG010000008.1 GCA_947474775.1 Caulobacteraceae bacterium
CAGACCTGGCCCTGCTTCTGAAACTGTCGTGGCCGGTGGTGCTGTCGCGCCTGGGGATCATGGCCATGGGGCTGACGGACGCCGTGGTGGTGGGGCGCTATTCGGCCGAGCAACTGGGCTTCCACGCCCTGGCCTGGGCGCCGGCCAGCGTGGTGGTGACCATGGCCATCGGCCTGCTGACCGGCGTGCAGGTGATGGCGGCCCGCGCGGTGGGCGAGGGCCGGCTGCACCAGACCGGGGCGGTGCTGCGGCGGGGGCTGAGCTACAGCCTGTGGATCGGCCTGGTCTCGGGCCTGGCGGTGGCGCTGGCGGGGCCGCCGTTCCTGCATTCCATCGGGCTTGATCCGGGCCTGGCGGCCGGCGCCTCGGGGCCGATCCTGGTCTTCGCCCTGTCGCTGCCGGGCTATGCGATCAGCGTGGCGGCGAGCTTCTGGCTGGAGGGGCTGGCGCGGCCGGGACCGGGCGCCTGGGCCATGTGGGCGGCCAATGTGGTCAACCTGGCCCTGGTGCTGCTGCTCGTGCCGGGCGCCTGGGGCCTGCCGGCCATGGGCGCGATAGGCGCGGCCTGGGCGACGACCGGGGCGCGGTCGTTCCTGGCGGTGGTGATGCTCATCTACATCGCCCGCATGAGCGAGGCGCGCGCCCTGGGGGTGTTCGACAAGCCGGAGCGCGACCGTGCGGCGGAGGCCGAGCAGCGGCGGATCGGCTTCGGGGCCGGCGCGTCCAACTTCTTCGAGGTGGCGGCCTTCGCCAGCATGAACCTGATCGCCGGCTGGATCAGCGGGCTGGCGGTAGCCGCCTGGGCGGTGGTGCTGAACGTCACGGCCATAGTCTTCATGGTCCCGCTGGGCTTCTCGACCGCGGCCGCCGTGCTGGTGGGTCGGGCCTATGGCGCGCGCGACGAGGCCGGCGTTCGCCGCGCGGGGCTGCTGGCCTTCGCCATGACCGCGATCTTCGGCGTGGTGGTGTCGGTGGCGATCTGGCCGCTGGCCGCGCCGATCGTCGGCGGCTACACGGCTGATCCGCGCACCATCGCCCTGGCGGTTCCGGCGCTGGTGCTGGCCTGCGTGATGTTCACGCCGGACGCCCTGCAGGTGGTGATCGCCCAGGCGCTCAGGGCGCGTGGCGAAGTCTGGACGCCCACCGCGATCCACCTGATGAGCTATGTGCTGGTGATGATGCCGCTGGCCTGGTGGCTGGCGATCCCCTGCGGCCTGGCGGTTCAGGGCATCGTCTGGGGGGTGATCATCGCCAGCGTGATCTCCATGGCCCTGCTGGGCGCGCGGTTCTGGGTTCTCTCCCGGCGGGGCCTGGGCTGAGCGTTCACCCTCCGGCAACTGCTGGCGGGTCTACTGCGCTTGGAGGCTGAAGGACGAGCGCATGGGCTGTCTGAGAGCGATATCGGCGTCCTTGGCGTTGGCGTTCGGCCTGGGCCTGGCGGGCGCGGTCCTGGCCGCCGACTACCAGCGGGTGAACCACGGCGTCGGCTGGCTCACCGTCCTCGACCAGATGAGCTACGAAGACCGGGGCGAGGGCGTGCAGGCCTATGCGTTCGAGACCTTCACGGCGCTGCCCGCGCGGGACGGCTCGGTCCGGTCGCGCATGACCTTCACCATCGCCTGCGCGCAGGGGCTGATGCGCCAGATCAGGCTGCGCACCTTCGACATCGCCAACCGAATGGAGCGCGACGTGGCGTTCCCAGCCAGCCGCTGGCGCCCGCCCGGCGCCTGGGAGCCGCTGTTCGTCAGCGTCTGCTATCCCAATGTACGGGCGAAGCTCTATCGGCTGGGCGGCAAGTCGCCTGCGCAGATCCGGTTCGAGCGTTGGGAGCGGACGCGCCGGCCGCTGGATCCAGCGGGACAGGCAATGCTGCTGGCAGCGCGCAGGGGGCCGGTGGCGGTGTCGGCGCCGCCCGCCATGTACGCCTCGGCCGTCGCGCCGGCGGCGCCTTAGGTTCCACGAACTTGTATCTGTAATTATAGAAAAATGTCATGGCCGGGCCTGTCCCGGCCGCCCATGATCTCCGCGTTCGGCGGCAGACGCCGCGCTGCCATCGCTTCTTTCGGCCTGTCGGTGTTCATGGGTCGCCTGGACAAGCCCGGCGATGACGACGAGAAATTGTGGGGTTAACCGCCCGCCCCGAGTATCCAGCCTTCCTCGCGTTCGGCGTCGAGGACGCTGTCGGCGGGAGTGTCCTTCAACGGGCCGAACAGGGCGGCCAGCGTACCGGCCTCGTCGCGGCGGGCGAAGTGCTCGGCCAGGGTGCGGACCTGCATCAGGTCCTTGACCTCGCCGGCGGCGCCCTGCGGCTTGATGAGGGAAGGATAGACCTCGGCCAGCACCACCTCGACGCCCGCCAGATCGGCCTCGGTGAGCGGCTTGAAGCCGGTCTCGAAGGGCCAGGCCCTGGCGGCGTCGCCGCGGGCCGCCTTCAGCCGACGGACCACCGGTATGCCCAGCACCGCCTGGCCTCCCACGGAGCCCGGATAGTTGAGCTTCCAGATGGGGGAGGCCGCCTTGGCGAGGACCTCGGCGTGGCGGTATTCGGGGAGGTCGTCGGGGCCGTGGGCGCGGGACTTTTTCGGCTGCAGGGTGGTGAGCGTGTCCTTGGGCGTGCAGCCCCAGAATGGGAACGGCCCGCCGGTGAGGCGCCGGTTGATCTCGGAGGCCACGCCGAAGCGGTTGTTCACATTGTTGGGCTTGTCCTTGACCATCTTGTCCAGCTGGTCCCAGGCGGCGCGCCACGGCGCCTCGCCGGGCAGCTTGAGGGCCTGGGCGAAGCCGCGCGGGAAGCCCAAGGGGAAGTCGAAGCCCACCAGGACCCGTTCGTTGCGCTTCCTGAGGTCGTCCAGGAGGGCGGTCAGCTGCTTCTCCGCCTCGGCGCGGGTGGGCGGGTTGTAGCTCTCGAAGGCAAGGCGGAAGCGCACATTGGGCTTCAGCACGCCGATCCAGATGGAGTCCGCGCCCGTGGTCGGCTTGGCGGCCGCGCTCCAGTCGACAATGATGTAGGCCGCGAACAGGCGCGCCATGGCAGCTCCCGCTGAAGTAAGAGGACGTCGGGTTTTAGACCGCCAAACTGTGACTGGCCAATGGCGGCGCAGGCGTCAGCTAAGTTTCACCAGCATCTTGCCGAGGTTCTCTCCGGCGAACAGGCCGAGGAAGGCCTCGGGCGCGCGCTCTATCCCCTCCAGCACCGTCTCGCGCCACTGCACCTTGCCGGACTTCACCCAGCCGGACAGGTCGTCGAGGAACTGCGGCTGCAGGTCGTAGTGGGCGAAGACCAGGAAGCCTTCCATGCGGATGGTCTTGCCGATCAGGAAGGCGAGGTTGCGCGGGGCGGGCGAGGGTTCGGTGGCGTTGTAGGCGGAGATCATGCCGCAGATGGAGAAGCGGGCGCGGGGCCGGGCGACGGTGAGCGCGGCTTCCAGGTGCTCGCCGCCCACATTGTCGAAATAGACGTCTATGCCCTCGGGCGCGGCGGCGCGCAGGGCGGCGGTGAGCTTGGGCTCGGCCTTGTAGTCGACCACCTGGTCGACGCCGATTTCCTTGAGGAAGGCCGCCTTCCGCGGCCCGCCGGCCGAGCCGATGACGGTATGGCCCCTGGCCTTGGCGATCTGGCAGGCCAGGGAGCCCACCGCGCCGGCCGCGCCGGAGACGAAGACGATATCGCCGTCCTTCAGCCCGGCGATGCGCAGCAGGCCGGCGTAGGCGGTGAGGCCCGGCATGCCGGCCACGCCCAGGAAGGCCTGGGGCGGCAGGCCACGGGTGTCGAGCTTCTTCAGGGCGGCGGCGGGGGCGGTGAAGGCCTCCCGCCAGCCGAGGCTGGATTCCACCAGGTCACCGGCCTTGAAGCCGGGATCGTCGGAGGCGACCACCTCGCCGATGGCGCCGCCTTCGAGCGGCTGGCCGAGCTGGAACGGCGGGACGTAGCTCTTCATGTCGTTCATGCGGCCGCGCATGTAGGGGTCGACGGTCATCCACAGGTTGCGCACCTGGACCTCGCCGGCCTCGGGTTCGGGCACATCGACGCTGGCCAGTTCGAAATTGTCGGCGGTGGGCGTGCCTGTCGGGCGGCTCTTGAGGCGGATCTCGCGGCTGGCGGTCATGGCGTCTTCCTCGTTCCCCGAGGGCAGCCTTACCGGGGTCGGCCGGTGGCGTCGAGGCGGAAGGCCTGATAGGGCGGCGCGATGCGTGGCGGATTCCATGGCTGAGTGTCTACGAGGCGGGGTGATCGGAGCCGGCGTGTTCGGCGGCCACCATGCGCGCCAGTACGCCCGGCTGGAGGGCGTGAGGCTCGCGGCCGTGCTGGACACCCATCCGGAGCGGGCGGCGGCGCTGGCCGCGCCCCTGGGCGCGCAGGCGTTCGATGACCTGGAGGCCTTCCTGAGTGTGGTGGATGTGGTGACGGTGGCCTCGCCCGCCGCCTTCCACGCCCGGCATGCGCTGGCGGCGCTGGCGGCCGGCAAGCCGGTCTATGTGGAGAAGCCAATCGCCGCGACGCTGGACGACGCCCGGCGGATCGAGGCCGCCGCCAATGGCGTCGTGGTGGCCGCCGGGCATCAGGAGCGGGTGGTGTTCCAGGCCATGGGGCTGCTCGACCTGCCCGAGCAGCCGCTTCGGCTGGAGGCGGTGCGGCACGGCCCGCCCTCGGAGCGCAGCCAGGACGTCTCGGCGGTGCTCGACCTGATGGTGCATGACCTGGACCTGGCGCTGTCGCTGTCGGCCGCCCGGCCGGCGAAGGTCCGGGCTGATGGCCGCCGCAACCTCGTGCGCGCAGAGGTGGCTTTTGACGACGGATTCACCGCGGTGTTCGACGTCTCGCGCGAGGCCCCGGCTCGGCGGCGGACCATGCGGGTTGCGTTCCCCTCCGGCGAAGTGGAGATCGACTTCCTGGCGCGCACCTTCCGAAACACCACGGCCTTCGCCCTCGACCCCGACTTCGCCGAGACCCCAGCCGGCTCCGACCCCTTAGGGGCTAGCGTGGAGGGCTTCCTGCAGGCCGTGCGCGGACAGGCTCCAAGGCCGGTGGTGACGCCGGGGGAGGCGATCCGGGCGCTGGAGCTGGCGCTAAAGGTCGAGGTGGCGCTAGGGGCTGCGCCTTAAATCCCCAACGCCTGTCACTCCGGATCTCCGGCGCTTCGGGCCTGCGTCCAGCATGACACGGTAACGCCTAGACCCGCTTCAGAAGGCGTTCCCGCAGGACCCTGACATCGGCGGAGGAGACGCCCACGCGCTTGTCGAGGAATCCGGCGATGGAGCCCTCGCGCCGTTCGATCGTCTGGAAGGCCCTCTGCAGATAGGCGGGGTCGGAGCGCAGCATCGGCGCGCGGGCGGCGGGCGAGAGGTTGGACATGCTCTCGAATCCGGCCGCCGGACCGGCGCCAGCCGCCATGGTCCGCCGGTTGATGGCCTCGAAGTCCATTATCTTCTCGGTGAGGCCGTAGTCGACCAGCACCGTGGCGCGCGGCACGCCAAGCGCGGTGAGCAGGAGGCCGGCGCCGATGCCGGTGCGGTCCTTGCCGCCGGAGCAGTTGAACGCCAACGGGACGCGGCCGGCCACCAGTTCGGCGAACATCCGGCGATAGCTGTCGGCGTGTTCGTAGGGCATCTCCTCATAGATCTGCAGCATGTGGGCGCGCACGCTTTCCGCGGTGGGCGCGGCGTCGGTGGCGGGGCTGCGCACGTAGTTCCCCGCGGGGGTTTCGTAGTCGCGGCTGATCATGCCGGGGCCGACCCACCGCGTGGGTTCCCTGGTCCGCTCCGTATTGGTGCGGAAGTCGCAGATGACCTTGATCCCCAGGGCGTCCAGATAGGTGTAGTCGTCGCGGGTCAGGTCGACCATCGACCCCGAACGATAGAGCTGGCCCCAGCGGACCATGCGTCCATCAGCGGCGCGGTAGCCGCCCATGTCGCGGAAGTTGCGCCCACCCTCTAGCGGGAGGAGACGCTCGGCGATCTCGGTGGAGCCTGACGCCCCGACGAGACGGAAATAGGGGCGGGGGCTGATCGGCGCGGCGCCGCTCCATCGCCCCTGGGCGGCCTTGGCGACGAGCGTGGCGAAGGGGCCGTCGGGGCGCTCCGCCAGCCTTATGTCCGCCGCGCCGCCGGACCATGACAGTTCCAGCCGGCCGTCGGACAGGCGGCGGCAATCGGCCTGCGCCGGGGCGGCCGCGTGGGCCAGGGTTGCGGTGGCGAACAGGGCGACGCCGCCGCCGATGAAGTCACGACGCGTGGCTTTCATGTGTGGGGATCCTCTTGCTGAAGCGCCTATGGCGCCGGTGTCGGGGCTAGAACTCGATGGTCGCGTCGACGCCGTAGGTGCGGGGTTCGTTGAACAGGCCGGTCCGGCCGTTGATCGAGGCGTTGCCCAGAATGGCGAAGATGTGATCCTCGTTCAGCAGGTTCCTCGCCCAGAAGGAAATCTGCATCCGGGCATCGTCGCGAACCGGGATGTCGGCGAGAGCCAGGCGGGCGTTGAAGATCAGCGAGCTGTCGGCCCAGTTCGGGTCGGTCGATGACGAGTGGTAGCGATCCGCCGCGTTCACATCGAGGTGGGCGATGATCCTGGCCTGACCGAGCGGCGCCTCGTAGTCGATGCTGGCGCTCACGGCGTTCTTGGGCGTGTAGACGATGAACACCGTCTCCAGGGCGTTGGCCCTGAACGGGTTGGGCGCCGGCGGCAGGCTGGCGTCGGTGTAGGCGTAGCTGGCGCTCAGGGTCAGACCGTCCACCGGCATGATCGTCAGGTCGGCCTCGAAGCCGCGGATCTTGCCGATGCCGGGGGCGTTGACCGTCTCGAGCGTCCCGATGTTCACGCCGGCGACGTTGTTCTGGGCGGAGAAGTCGATCTGGACGTCCTTGTAGCGGGTGTCATAGGCCGCCAGGTTGAGGCGCGCGCGGCGGTCCAAGAACTCGGACTTGAAGCCGATCTCGGAGGTTTTCACCGTTTCGGGGCCGAACGAGCGGTAGATCAGGGACCGGGAATTGGCGCCGCCGGCGCGATAGGCGCTGCCCCACTTGGCGTACATGTGCGCGGTTTCGGAGGCGTCGAATGCGAGCGTCACCGAGGGATCGACCCGGCTCGACGAGAAGCTGAACTTGTAGGGCGTATCGACGCCCCGCGACTTGAGGAGGTCGCCGGACTTGTCGTCGCTGGTGTAGCGGGCGCCGACCGTGAGATGCAGTGCGTCGTCGAGCACCGGCGGTGTCCAGGTCGCCTGGCCGAAAGCCGCGGACGACTTGGCGAGCGCCGTGCTGAAGCGATCCGGATAGGGGGTCTGCTGGCCCTCGACGAGCGAACCCAGCCGCGTATAGGCCGTGCCGTCCGCATTCCACCGCAGGGTGTTGGGCGACCAGGCGAAGTCGTCCGCCTCCTCGTGGTAGTAGTAGAGGCCCGCGACATAGGTCAGCCGCGGGATGGAGCCCAGGATCTGGAACTCCTGGCTGTACTGTTCCTGGTGCATGCCGGCCAGGCTGTAGCGGCTGAATGTGGCGTTGGGCGCGAACCGGGCGCTGTGGCCGCCGCCGTTGTCGAACTGGGTCTGTTTCAGCTTGCGGTAGGAGGAGATCGAGCGGATCTCGACGTTTTCGATCGGCGTCCAGGTCAGGTGAAGCGAGTGGCCATAGGTGTTGCCGGCGCTGTCCTGCTGGGGCACCCCGATGTCGGCGACCTTCGCGCGCGAGGCCTGCACCTTGACCAGCGGAGCCAGCGGCGCGGCGCCCGGATTGAGGCCCACGAGCTGGAGATAGTAGGGCGTCGTCGCATCGTGCGAGACGTCGAAGCCGTAGTTGGCGCTGAAGCTGTCGCTCGGCTTCCACAGCGCGCCTGCGTGAAGGCCCCGCCGGTCGTAGCTGTTGAAATCGGGTTCGCCGCCCATCGGGTTGTCAATGGTGCCGTCGCGGCTGGTCACGATGCCGTCGAACTTCAGGCTGACGTTGGCGAAGACCGGCAGGTCAAGGTGGGTCTCCGACGAATAGCCGCCGTAGTTGCGCGCACCGACTGTCTGCTTGAGGCGGAATTCGCCCGAGGGCTGGCGAGTGACGATGCTGACGGCGCCGCCAGTGGAGTTGCGGCCGAACAGCGTTCCCTGCGGCCCTTTCAGGACCTCGATCCTTTCGACCTCGTAGAGCGCGGCGCCCAGGCCCTGCGAGCGACCCAGATAGACGCCGTCGATATAGACGCCCACGCCCGCGTCACGGCTGGGCTGGTTGGCGTCGACCGGTACGATGCCCCGGATGCCGACAGTCAGGGCCGAGTTGCGGGAGAAGAACGGCGCGATGCGCAGCGACGGGATCGCGCCATCCGCGAGGTCGTTGAGGCTCTGGATCCGGCGGTTGGCGAGGTCCTCGGCGCCCACGACCGAGATGGCGATCGGGGTCTTCTGGAGGTTGGTCTCGCGCTTCTGCGCAGTGACCACCACTTCCTCGAGCTGTCCCACATCGGCGGCGTCATCGGCCGCCGCGGCGGTGGCCAGGACGAGGCCAAGAATACTGGCGCCGGCCGCCAGGGCCGCACGCACGGAAGGGCGCCGCCATTTCGGCGTTGTGTGGAAGGTCATGCTGGATCCCCAAAGCTTGTCGATGCTTGCTGAGGGGTGGCCTAGGGCCGCACGATGACGCTTATGCTGCAGCGCAGCAACGCTTGTGCGAAAGTCGCCCGTGCGGCGGAGGCGTGGACCGCGGGCCTAAACCCGCGTCAGGAACCGGTCGCGCAAGCCGCGGATCTCCGGCGGCACGGAGGCCAGGCGCCCGGCCAGGGGGGGGCGGGCCCGGGCCTGGGTCGCCACCGCCAACGCGCCTCCCAGACCGATCCACAGGAACTCGCGGCGGTTCGCCGTCATGGCAGGATCTCCCATACAGGCATACATCAGAGCCGGCGCGGGGTCTTCCCCCAAGGCAAGCCGACCCTTATGGAAGGCGCCTCAAAAGACGAGGCCATCATGCACCGCAAACCCGACGGCTCCTGGGACAAGACCAAGCTGCCCAGCCGTCACGTGACCGAGGGCCCTTCGCGGGCCCCGCACCGCTCCTACCTCTACGCCATGGGCCTGGGGAGCCGGGAGATCGCCCAGCCCCTGGTGGGCGTGGCCTCCTGCTGGAACGAGGCGGCGCCCTGCAACACCGCCCTGATGCGCCAGGCCCATGTGGTCGCCGAGGGGGTGAAGGCGGCGGGCGCGACGCCGCGCGAGTTCTGCACCATCACCGTCACCGACGGCATCGCCATGGGCCACGAGGGCATGCGCTCGTCGCTGGCCAGCCGCGATCTGATTGCTGATTCCGTCGAGCTGACCATGCGCGGCCACAGCTATGACGCGCTGGTGGGCCTGGCCGGCTGCGACAAGTCCCTGCCAGGGATGATGATGGCCATGCTGCGCCTGAACGTGCCCTCGGTGTTCCTGTATGGCGGCTCGATCCTGCCCGGACGGCTGGATGGCCGCGACCTGACTGTCCAGGATGTGTTCGAGGCGGTGGGCCAGTTCTCCGCCGGGACCATCGACGAGGCGCGGCTCTGCCAGGTGGAGCAGCACGCCTGCCCGGGCGAAGGCGCCTGCGGCGGCCAGTTCACCGCCAACACCATGGCCCTGGTCTCCGAGGCGATCGGCCTGGCGCTGCCGCTGTCGTCGGCCCTGCCGGCGGCCTATCAGGACCGCGACCAATACGCGCGGGCCTCGGGCGAGGCGGTGGTGCGGCTGATCGAGCAGAACATCCGGCCGCGCGACATCTGCACCCGCAAGGCGTTCGAGAACGCCGCGGTGGTCGTCGCGGCGACGGGGGGCTCTACGAACGGCGGCCTGCACCTGCCGGCCATGGCCCACGAGTGCGGAATCGAGTTCACCCTGCGCGACTTCGCCGAGATCTGCGCGCGGACGCCCTACATCGCCGACCTGAAGCCCGGCGGCCGCTTCGTGGCCAAGGACATGGGCGAGGCGGGCGGGGCGCCGATGCTGCTGAAGACCCTGCTGGAGGGCGGCTACCTGCACGGCGACGTGATGACGGTGACCGGCAAGACCCTCGCCGAGAACGTCGCCGAGGTGAAATGGCGCGACGACCAGGAGGTGATCCGGCCGGCCTCCAACCCGCTGTCGCCCACCGGCGGCGTGGTGGGCCTGTGGGGATCGCTGGCCCCCGACGGCGCCATCACCAAGATCGCCGGGCTGAAGCACACCCGCCATCGCGGCCCGGCCCGGGTGTTCGACGGCGAGGACGCCTGTTTCGCCGCTGTGGAGGCCCGGGACTACAAGGAAGGCGACGTGCTGGTCATCCGATACGAGGGCCCCAAGGGCGGCCCCGGCATGCGCGAGATGCTGTCCACCACCGCGGCCCTCTACGGCCAGGGTGTGGAGAACATCGCCCTGATCACCGACGGTCGGTTCTCGGGCGCGACGCGGGGCCTGTGCGTGGGTCACGTGGGCCCGGAGGCCGCGGCGGGCGGGCCCATCGGGCTGGTCAGGAACGGCGACATCATCACCATCGACGCCGACGCCGGCACCATTGAGCTGGAGGTTGATCCGGTGGAGCTGGAGAGCCGGGCGCGCCACCTGGCACAGGAGGAGCCCAGGCGCACGATGTACGGCTCAGGCGCCATCTGGAAGTTCGCCCAGTCCGTGGGCCCCGCCCACCTGGGGGCGGTGACGCATCCGGGCGGCAAGGCCGAAGGCCACGTCTACGCGGACATCTGAAGGCTAGAACGGCAGCTCTTCCTGCTCGTCGTCGGAGGCGCGGGCGAAGGCTGCCGGCGGTGGCGCCGGGGCCGGCTGGGCGACCGGGGTCGCGGGGCGCAGCTGGGGGTGGCGCCGCAGCAGGGCCTCGGTGCGGGCCAGCCAGCGGTTGGCCTCCTCCAGGGCGTCGGCGGCGGAAGGCGCCTTGCGGCTGGTGTTGGCGGCCGTCCACAGGTCCAGGTCGAAGTCCGGGCGCGCGGGATCGTCGAACACCAGGCGCAGGCGGACGAGAGCCTCGGCGCCGTCGAGCCGGTCCACTGCCCGGCGGGTCTCGCCGCGATGGGCGCGCCCGACCACCTGGCCGTCGACGATCAGCTCCGCGCCGGCCAGTTCCTGGACGCGATAGACCAGGCCCCAGGCGCCGGCGTCCCACACCACGCTGAGCTCGTTGTCGGCG
Source organism: Caulobacteraceae bacterium (assembly GCA_947474775.1). Lineage (GTDB taxonomy): Bacteria > Pseudomonadota > Alphaproteobacteria > Caulobacterales > Caulobacteraceae > Phenylobacterium. The sequence continues at coordinate 11,116 of CANJKG010000008.1, forward strand.
AAGTTGAAGCCCGCGCCGCGTCCCGTGCCGGGAGCTATGATGAGGGCGTGCGGCTCGACCCCGAGGATCTTGCGCAGGCCGCGCCGGATGCGTCGGGTCTCGTCGCCTGACCAGACGGCCACGGCGCCCAGCAGGGTCAGGGCGACCCCGCTGACCACGATCAGCAGCACGAGGCGGGCGAACTCGTTCATACTGCGAAGCTACGCGTGACGCCTGAGTCTCGGAAGGAGTCGTGTATGTGGCGAGGTCGCTGTCAGTGCGGAGCCTGCGATTTCACAATCCGGCGCGAGACGCTGGCGGTCTACGCCTGCCACTGCCTCGAATGCCAGAGACAGAGCGCGAGCGCGTTCGCCCTTTCGGCGCCTGTGCGGCGGGCGGAATTCGTCATCTCCGGGCCGACCCTCGCCTGGAGCCGGCCTGCCGACAGCGGAGCCATCACCGATTGTCACTTCTGCAGGGATTGCGGCGTGCGCCTGTTCCACGCCTCGCGGCTCACAACGGACTGGGTGACCGTGAAGGCTGGATTGATCGAGGCCGCCGGGACGATCTCACCCGCCGCGCACATCTGGGTCAGCCGTAAGGCGGCGTGGGTGACCTTGCCTCCGGACGCGGAGCGCTTCGAAACGCAGCCGGACGATCTGGCGGCCTGGAGGCTGGCTCTGGCGGGCTAATCGTAAAGGACGTGGAGCGCCGAGGGCCCGCGCTGGAAGAGGCCGCCGACCAGGCGGGCGGGGGGTTCGGCCGGGTCCCAGCGCAGGTTCGGCAGGCGGTCCATGATCGCGTTCAGGGCCACCTCCATCTCCTGGCGGGAGACATGCTGGCCAAGGCAGGAATGGGCCCCCGCGCCGAAGGTGACGGAGCGCTGAACCGGGCGGGTGATGTCGAAGACGTCCGGGTTCTCCCATCGCGTGGGATCGCGGTTGGCCGAGCCGATGCACATGTGCAGCAGCGAGCCCTCGGGGATGTCCACGCCGCCCAGGGTGGTGTCCTTGATCACCAGCCTGGGGAAGATCAGGTCGGTGGGGTACCAGCGGGCGACCTCCAGGATCACCCGTGGGAACAGGCTGCGGTCAGCCTTGAACAGGTCGAACTGGTCGGGATGGTTCAGGAGGGCGAAGAGGACGATCCCCAGCTGGCGCCAGGTGGTGCCGCCGCCTGCCTGGACGATCAGCCGGCAGTTGGCGATGATCTCGTCGTTGGTGAACGGACGCACCGAGCCATCCGGCTCGGCGACCTCGGCCTGGACCAGCCGGGAGACGACGTCGTCGCGGGGCGACCTGCGCCGGGCCTCGATCAGCCGGGTGAGCATGTCCTTGGTGGTCTGCTCGGCGGCCTGCTGCTGCTGGCGGGAGGCGGCGTGGCTGACGCTGTCCAGGAGCGCCACGCGGAAGGGCAGGATCTCGTCGGGTGCGAATCCGAAGCCGGCGGAGATCACATGCACCGGCATCCGGGCGCAGAGCTCCAGGAAGATGTTGCACCGGCCCTTGCCCTCGATCCCCGAGACCAGCACGTCCACCGTCTCGGCGACGGACTTCTCGTGCCACCAGTCCTGGGCGGCCTCGGGACTGAACATGGGCTGGATCGGGCCGCGCATGGCCCGGTGGGCCTCGCCCATACGGTTGCTGATGGAATCCCCACGGGAGCGGGCGTTCTCGAACAGCCAGTAGACCTCGGAGGAGAAGTGGGTGGCGTCGATGAAGGCGCGGCTCACCTCGGCGAAGGTGAGGCGGTGAAGGTCTCGCGCTCGGGCACGTGGTAGCGGAAGCGGCCCGCGGCGGCGTCTTCGGGATAGCCGATCAGGGCCCCCAGCGCGCCCCTGTGCACCGGGGCCTGGTCGCGCAGGCGGTTCATGGCGGGGAAGGGGTCGTCGATCAGGATGGCGCCGCCGTGGAGGGTCTGGGCCTCCACGTCGAACATCTCGCGCAGGCGGGGGTCCTCGGTGCGCAGGACATCGGCGTATGAGCAGCTCATGACCCGTCCTCGATGATCTTGATGGCGCTCTCAGGACAGGCCCTGGCGCCGCGCAAGGCCTGTGGCTCGAGCCCGGCGGGGACCTCCCAGTCCGGCTGGCCCACCAGGACGTTGTAGCCGTCCGCCAGCCTGTAAACGTCGGGCGCCACGGCCACGCAGCGCTGCGCGCCACAACAGAGGTCTGGGACCACACGGATCTTCATCAGGCGCCTCCCTAAGGCGAACGATATTAGTCAGCAGGTCTTGGCCGTCTCCAATATGAAAATTGAATGGCCAGACGCCGGGTTTGGTCTCTGAGGGGGCTCAGACGTCCAGCTCGACCACCAGGGGCACGTGGTCTGAGGGCTTTTCCCAGCTGCGCACGTCGCGGTGGATGCTGACGCCGGTGAGCAGGTCGGCGGCCTGGGGCGAGAGCAGGGCGTGGTCGATGCGGATGCCGTTGTTCCGCTGCCAGGCGCCGGCCTGGTAGTCCCAGAAGGTGTAGGCGCCGGGCGCGCCGTCGGCCTCAAGGTAAGCCTCGGTGAGGCCCAGCCATTTCAGGGCGCGGAAGGCCTCGCGGGTCTCCGGCTGGAAGAGGGCGTCGCTCACCCAGTTCTTGGGGAACTCGGCGTCGCGCGGCTCGGGGATGACGTTGTAGTCGCCGAGCAGGGCCAGGGGCTCCTCCAGGACCAGCAGCTCGCGGGCGTGGGCGTTGAGGCGGGCGAGCCAGGCCAGCTTGTAGGCGAACTTCTCGGTCCCGATGGGATTGCCGTTGGGCAGGTAGATGGAAGCGACCCGCACCGGGGTGCGTCCGGAGACCACGGCCTCGATATAGCGGGCGTGCTCGTCGCCGTCGTCGCCGGGGAGGCCCTTGCGGACGTCCTCCAGCGGGGTCTTGGAGAGCAGGGCCACGCCATTGTAGGCCTTCTGTCCATGGACGGCGACATTATAGCCAAGCCGCTCAAAGGCTTCGGCTGGGAACTTCTCGTCGACGCACTTGATCTCCTGCAGGCAGGCGACGTCGGGCTTGGCCTCCTCGAACCAGCGCAGGACGGTCTCCAGCCGCGCGTTGACCGAGTTCACGTTCCAGGTGGCGATGCGCATGTGATCTCCGGCGGGTGCGACGCACGCTAGTCAGCCACGCCCTCGGGCTCAAGGCGCTCATTCCGCGGGCCGGCGCCGAATTGCCCTCAGGCGCCGAAGGCGAGCTTGAGGCCCCTTCGCGGCCAGCGGCAGCGGAACAGGACGCCCGCCTCGGAGCCGGTGATCCAGGCGTCCCTCATGTCGGGGCCGCCAAAGCAGATGTTGGTCACCAGGGCGTCAGGCAGGGGGACGTGCTCGATCGAGCCGTCCTGCGGGTTGAAGACGCTGATACCGCCGTTGCGGAGGGTGCCCACGCACACCTTTCCGCCGGCCTCCACCGCCAGGCTGTCGAGATAGTCGGGGTTCTGCAGGTTGGCGACCACCCGGCCGGGCTCGAACCGCGACACGGGCGGCCTGAGCACCCCCGGCTCGGCGATGTCGAAGGCCCAAAGGCGGCCGGCGTAGGTATCGGCCACATAGAGCACGTCCTGCTCCGGCGAGAGCCCGACGCCGTTCGGCGAGATCATCTTGTCGCGCTGGCGGCTGATAAGGGAGCCGTCGGCGCGGGCGTAGTAGAGGCCGCCGTAGAGGCGCGACTCGCCCGTGTCGACGCCGACGTCGGTGAACCACATGCCGCCCTGGCGGTCGAACACCAGGTCGTTGGGGCGGTTGAGCCGGCGGCCGTCGCAGGCCTCGTAGACCGTTTCAATCCGGCCGGAGGCGAGGTCCACGCGCTGGATACGGCCGCCGGGCGCGACGCCGCCTACCACCGGGCCGCCGTTGTTGGTGACGTAGAGCGCGCCGTCGGGGCCGACCGCCGCCCCGTTCGGACCGCCGCCCACCTCGGCCGCGACTTCCTGCCGACCATCGGGCCACACCCGCGTCAGGACCTTGCCGGCAATCTCGGTCAGGATCACCGAGCCGTCCGCCATGGCGACCGGCCCTTCCGGGAATTTCAACCCCCTGGCGATTACCTCGACGTGGATGGCGGGGCTCCTCGGTGCTTCCAGGCCCCTCAGCCTAGGTCGCGGGCCGGACTTCCGCCAGAGGGGCTCAGATCGAGAAGCTGACGCCGCAGCCGCAGCTGGACTTGGCGTTGGGGTTGCGGACCCGGAACTCGGCGCCGGCCAGCTCGTCCACGAAGTCGATCTGTGAGCCCTTCAGCATGGCCAGGGACAGGTCGTCCACCAGGGCGGCGGCGCCGTCGTGCTCGATGCGGATGTCCTCGGGCTCTGGGGCCTCAACCAGGTCGAAGCGGTACTGGAACCCGGAGCAGCCGCCGCCGTCCACCGCCACGCGCAGCATCAGCGGCCGCCCCTCGGCCTTGCCGAGGTCGAGGATTCGCCGGGCGGCGGAGTCCGAGAGGGTGACGTCTGATGCGGTCATGGGTGTTAAACGAAATCCTTAGCGTCGCTTATATGATGTCGTTACGGGCTTCGACCAAGAGGCCTTTCGAAAAGCGGGTTTCATGGTCGCCACCCCGAGGGTTCCCTATGCCGAAGACGCCGCCCGTTCGCGGGGGCGCCGCGTGCCCGAGGCCGACAGCGCGACGCGCACCGCCTTCGCCCGCGACCGGGACCGGATCATCCACTGCACGGCTTTCCGGAGGCTGAAGGAGAAGACCCAGGTCTTCGTGGCCCACGAGGGCGACCATTTCCGCACCCGCCTGACCCATTCGCTGGAGGTGGCGCAGATCGCACGGTCGCTGGCGACGGCGCTGGGGCTGGACCCGGACCTCGCCGAGACCATCGCCCTGGCCCACGACCTGGGCCACCCGCCGTTCGGCCACGCCGGCGAGGACGAGCTGCAGGTGCAGATGCAGGCCTATGGCGGCTTCGACCACAACGTCCAGACCTTCCGGGTGGTGACCAAGCTGGAGCGTCGCTACCCGCGCTTCGACGGGCTTAACCTGACCTGGGAGACGCTGGAGGGCGTCATCAAGCACAACGGGCCGGTGGTGGATAAGCTGGAGCGGCCCTCCTGGAGCGCAGTGAAGGAGTTCGACGGCCAGTACGACCTGCGTCTGGGCACCTGGGCCTCGGCGGAGGCGCAGGTCGCCGCGCTCGCCGACGACATCGCCTATAACAACCACGACGTCGACGACGGGGTGGGCGCCGGCATCTTCAGGCTGGAGGAGCTGCAGGAGATCCCGCTGATCGGCCCCACGCTGCTGGCGGTGCGCAAGGAGTACCCCGACACCGACCCGGTCATCCTGCGGCTGGAGGCGGTGCGCCGCATGATCGGCGACATGGTCGGCGACGTCCTGGCCGAGACGCGCCGGCGGGCGGAGGAGGCCAAGGTCGCCTCGGCCGAGGACGTCCGCGGGCTGGACCACGCCATCGTCGCCTTCTCGCGGGAGATGGCTGAGGACCTGAGCGAGCTGCGCGGCTTCCTGATGGACCGGATGTACCGCCATTGGCGGGTCAACCGCACCCGCAGCCAGGCGCGCCGCATTCTCGCCGAGATGTTCCAGCTATTCATGGCCGAACCGGACGTGCTGCCCACCGAATGGTACGCCCGGGCGCAGAAGCGCGACGAGGACGGACGGGCCCGCGTGGTGTGCGACTACATCGCCGGGATGACCGACCGCTTCGCCATCGAAGAGCACCGCCGACTTTTCCACCTCGATATCTGGAATTAGCCCCAGACGACGGTTCGGGAGGCGGCGGTCTTGCTAGACTGACCGCTTACACGCGCGATTCGTTTGGGGGCTTACGGGTCGCGCCCGAGTCTCGGGAGCTTTCGATGTCCGACCAGGAACGCGGGGCCTATGCGCCTCCAACGGACGCTCCGCTGTCGTTCGATCCGCGCGAGCCGGTGAGGGGCGCCAGCGGGCCGCCCTATGCGCTGATCATCAGCGCCCTGGTGCTGGCGGCCGTCGTGGCGGCGGTGTTCGTGTTCTATCGTTCCGGCGTGCGCGAGGCGGGCGATGCGCCGCGGACGGTGGGCGAGCCGGTGGGGGCGTTGAAGGCCGCCCCGCCCAACGAGGCCCAGCCGCAGGACCCGGCCGCCGGCCTGCAGATCTATCGCTCCGAGCCGGGCGAGGCGCCGGAAGCCGTCGCCGCCCAGCCGCAGTTCGCCCCCCCGCCCGAGCAGCCGCAGCCGCGCGCCCAGCTGCCGACCGTGGTGGCCGCGCCGCTGCCCCCGGCGGCGCCCAAGGCGGCGCCTGCCGCGGCGCCTGCGCCGAAGGCCGTGACGCCCGCGCCATTGCCGGTGGCGAAGATCGCCCCGACGCCGGCCCCCGCGCCCAAGGTGGCTCCCACATCGGCGCCGAAGGTGGCGGAAGCGCCCAAGCCGGCCGCGACCTCCGGCGGGGTGGGCGTGCAGGTGGGGGCGGTGTCGTCGACCGCGCTGGCCGACAAGGTCTGGAAGGAGGCCGTGTCGGTGGCGCCGGGCCTGGCGATGGGCAAGGGCAAGGCCGTGGAGAAGGTCGAGCGCGATGGAGCGACCCTCTATCGGTCGATCGTCACTGGCTTCGCTGACAAGGCCGCGGGCAACGCATTCTGCGACAAGCTCAAGGCCTCCGGGAAGAGCTGCATCGTCCGGTGACCACCAGCGCCTGCATCCTTGGCTGCGCCGGCAAGGCGCTGACGCCGGAGGAGACGGCCTTCTTCCGGCGGGTGAAGCCCTGGGGGTTCATCCTGTTCGCGCGCAACGTCGAGAGCCCCGACCAGGTGCGCCGGCTGGTGGACGCGCTGCGCGACACCGTGGACCGCCCCGGCGCCCCGGTGCTGATCGACCAGGAGGGCGGGCGCGTGCAGCGGCTGGGACCGCCGCACTGGGGCCGCTATCCGCCCGGCCGCGCCTATGGGGACCTCGACCACCTGAGCCGCCGGGAGATCACCCGCCTGGGCGCGCGACTGATGGCCCATGACCTGGCGGCGCTGGGGATCAATGTCGACTGCGTGCCGGTGCTGGACGTGCCGGACCCGGACGGCCACGAGATCATCGGCGACCGCGCCTATGGCCGCACGCCCGATGAGGTGGCGGTGCTGGGCCGGGCCGCCGCCGAGGGTCTGATCGCCGGCGGGGTGCTGCCGGTGATCAAGCACATCCCCGGACACGGCCGCGCCAAGGCCGACAGCCACCTGGAGCTGCCGGTGGTCGACGCCGCCTACGCCGACCTGGAGGCCCGCGACTTCGCCCCGTTCCGGGCGCTGTCAGACATGCCCATGGCGATGACCGCCCACGTGATCTATTCGGCGGTGGACGGCCGGCGTCCCGCGACCACTTCGAGGAAGGCGATCCGGGACGTGATCCGCGGCGCGATCGGCTTTTCGGGACTGATCATGAGCGACGACCTGTCCATGAAGGCATTGAGCGGCGACTTCTCCCAGCGCGCCCGGGCGTCTCTGGCGGCGGGATGCGACGTGGTCCTGCACTGCAACGGCGACATGGCCGAGATGAAGGCGGTGGTGGCGGGGACCGGCGCCCTTAGGGGCGCGGCCGCGCGGCGGGCCGAGGCGGCGCTGGCCCGGCTGGCCCGCTCGGTGGAGCCGTTCGACGCAGGCGAGGCGAGGGCGCGCTTCGACGCGGCCTTCGACGGGCGGTGGGCGGCATGAATTCCGATTTCCAGCCCCATCTCGACTTCGACGCCGCGGCCTCCGCGGCCGAGGACGGCCAGGCGCTGATCGTCGACCTGGAAGGCTATGAGGGCCCGCTGCACGTGCTGCTGGCGCTGGCGCGCAGCCAGAAGGTCGACCTGCTGAAGCTCAGCGTGCTGAAGCTGGCGGACCAGTACCTTGCCTTCGTCCAGCAGGCGCGGCGGATGCGGTTCTCGCTGGCGGCGGACTATCTGGTGATGGCCTCGTGGCTGGCCTACCTGAAATCCCGCCTGCTGCTGCCGGCGCCGTCGCGGCCGAAGGCGGAGGATCCGCCGGCCGAGGAGATGGCGGCGCGGCTGGCGTTCCGGCTGGCCAAGCTGGACGCCATGCGCCGGGCCGCCGAGGCGCTGCGGGTGCGCCCACAACTGGGCCGCGACGTGTTCGGCCGGGGCGATCCGGAGGCGGTGAAGGTGATCCCATCGCGGGAGATCGAGGGCGACCTCTACGCCCTGATGGACGCCTATATCGCCCAGCGGCGGCGGGAACAGGATCGCAGCTACACCCCCGCCGCGCCGCAGGCCTATCCGCTGGAGGACGCCCGCGAGCGGCTGCGCCGGCTGCTGCCGGAGATGGAGCGCTGGACGCCGCTGACCGGAGTGGCGCCCATGGGCGGGCCGGGCGAGGGGCCGACGCGGGCCTCCTATGTGGCCTCGACGCTGTCGGCCAGCCTGGAGCTGGTGAAGGAAGGCGCGCTGGAGGCCCGCCAGCTGGACGCCTTCGCGGACGTCTACCTGAGGTCGCGGGGGCGGGCGGCGTGACCGACACCGAACGCGAGATCGAGGCGCTGCTGTTCGCCGCCGCCGGGCCGTTGAGCGAGAAGGACCTGGCCAGGCGGTTGCCCGAGGGCGCGGATATCGTGGGTGCGCTGGCGGGACTGGCCCAGCGCTACGAGGGACACGGCGTGGTGCTGGCCCAGGTGGCGGGGCGCTGGCGGTTCCAGACCGCCGAGGACCTGGCCTGGCTGATGACTGAGGAGCGCGAGGAGCCGCGCAAGCTGTCGCGGGCCGCACAGGAGACGCTCGCCATCATCGCCTACCATCAGCCGGTGACGCGGGCGGAGATCGAGGCGGTGCGGGGCGTGCAGGCGAGTCGGGGCACGCTGGACGTTCTGCTGGAGCTGGGCCTGGTGCGGATGCGCGGGCGGAGGCGGACGCCCGGCAGGCCGGTCACGTTCGGCACCACGGAGGGCTTCCTGGAGCACTATGGCCTGGGCGGCCTCGCCGACCTACCGGGCGCGGCGGAGATGAAGGCGGCCGGCCTGCTCAGCATGGACCTGTCGGCGGACTTCGCCCTGCCCGATCCCAGTGCGCTGGCGGCCGACGAGGACCCGCTGGACGAGGGGGACGCGCCGCAGTTCCACACCGACTTCCTGGCCGAGGACGAGACGGGGCGTTAGGCCGCGCAGGAGACCTTACGGGATCGTTGGCGTGGGCGCGCGGAAGGCCCTATATAGCGGCGGATCCGTCGCGGGGGCGCGGCTGCTGAGGAGTTGTCCCTATGGGCTCGTTTTCCATCTGGCACTGGCTGATCGTGCTGGTCGTCGTGGCCCTGCTGTTCGGGGGGCGCGGCAAGCTGTCAGGCCTGATGGGCGACGCGGCCAAGGGCATCCGCGCCTTCAAGGACGGGCTGAAGAGCGAGGATGCGAGCGAGGATACGGCGGCCAAGCCGCTGCCGAAGGACGCCGAGAAGGACAACGCCCGCGGCTGATCCCGCTTTCAGCTGAAAATGCGCGCGCCGGCCTTGGCCGGGCCGTCGCGCTGGTCTAGGCCACGCCCATGCTTCCCGAGATCGGCGCCTCAGAACTCCTGGTCATCGCCGTCGTCGCCCTGATCGTCGTTGGCCCGAAGGACCTGCCGGGCCTGTTGCGCAAGCTGGGCCAGTTCCTCGCCAAGATCCGGGGCATGGCGGCCGAGTTCCGCGCCAGCTTCGACGAGATGGCCCGCCAGTCCGAGTTGGACGAACTGCGCCGCGAGGTCGCCGCCATGCGCAATGCGACGCTGGCCGCCAATCCGCTCACCGAGACTGCCGACGACATCACCCGCAGCCTGAACTATGGCGGCGGCGACGAGCCCCACGCCAACCCGCCGCCCTATATGCCGCAGCCGCCGGCCGAGCTGGAGGCGCCCGCCGAGCCGGCGCCCAAGCCGCGCCGCAAGGCCGCCGCGCCGAAGGCGACCGCCGCCGCGCCGGCCAAGCCTCGGGCCAAGAAGCTCGTCGAGGGCGGGCCGAAGCGCCGGGGCAAGATCGTGGAAGGCGGCTCGTGAGCGACCACGACGACTCCGAGATCGAGGCCTCCCGGGCGCCGCTGATGGACCACCTGGTCGAGCTCCGGACGCGGCTGATCATCTGCGTGGCGGCGATCGTGGGAGGCTTCATCCTCTGCTTCGCCTTCGCCGACCCGATCTACACCTTCCTGCTGCACCCCTTCCGCATGGCCGCCCAGCTCTACGCCGAGCAGGCCAGCGGCCATAAGGCCGGGCCGTTCGACCTGCTGTTCGTGCTGCTGGGCCTGCGCGAGGCGCCCCCGGCGACGGAGAGCCTGCGGCTGATGTTCACGGCGCCGCTGGAGTTCTTCTTCACCAAGCTGAAGCTGGCCGGGTTCGGGGCGGTGGCCCTGACCTTCCCGGTGCTGGCGTGGCAGGTCTACGCCTTCGTGGCGCCGGGCCTCTACAAGAAGGAGCGTTACGCCTTCCTGCCGTTCCTGATCGCGGCCCCGGTCCTGTTCACGCTGGGCGCGGCCCTGGTCTACTTCATGATCCTGCCGTTCGTGCTGTGGTTCTCGCTGAGCCAGCAGATCAGCAGCGCGGGCATCGCCGTGGAGCTGGTGCCCAAGGTCTCCGACTACCTGACCCTGGTCACCACGCTCTTGATGGCGTTCGGCCTCTGCTTCCAGCTGCCGGTGATCCTCACGCTCCTGGGCATGGCCAATATCGTAAACTCCAAGATGCTGCGCACCGGCCGGCGCTACGCCATCGTCGGCGTGTTCGTGGTGGCCGCGGTGGTGACTCCGCCGGACCCCATCAGCCAGACCATGCTCGCGATCCCCATCATCCTGCTCTACGAGATTTCCATCTGGTGCGTGCGGCTGATCGAGATGCGCCGACGCAAGGAGGACGAGACCGCCGGCACGGACATAGCGGTCATCTGATTTAGCGCCCCCGATTTGGGGGGAGGCAGTTGGCGCGCCCGCCGACGCGCTCTAGAGAAGTCCGCTTCCGTCCCTCCTCGCGGCGCCCATGCACGACATCCGAGCCATTCGGGAAAACCCCGAGCTTTACGAGATAGCCTGGGCCGCGAAGGGCGCCGCCGGCAAGGCGGCCGAGATCGTGGCGCTGGACGAGCGGCTGCGGGGTCACCAGAACGCTGGGCAGGCGGCCCAGGCTGAGCGCAACGCCGCCTCGAAGTTGATCGGGCAGGCCAAGGCGCAGAAGAACGAGGCCGAAGCCCAGCGCCTGATGGCCCAGGTCGAGCAGTTGAAGGAGTCGCTGACCCACAATACCGACGCCGAGCGGGTGGTCGGCGAGGAACTGCGCGGCGTCCTGGCGTCCCTGCCGAACATCCCCGCGCCGGACGTCCCGCCGGGGGCGGACGAGAACGACAACCAGATGGTGCGCCGCTGGGGCGAGCCGGACGCGCTGGCGCAGCCAAAGGATCACGTCGATCTCGGCGAGACGCTGGGACTGCTGGATTTCGAAGCGGCGTCGCGGATGAGCGGGGCGCGGTTCGTGGTGCTGAAGGGCCAGCTGGCGCGGCTGGAGCGGGCGCTGGGCCAGTTCATGCTCGACATGCAGACCCGCGAGCATGGCTATCTGGAGGTCTCGCCGCCGCTGCTGGTGCGCGACGAGGCGGTGTTCGGGACGGGCCAGTTGCCGAAGTTCGCCGAGGATCTCTTCCACACGACCGAGGGGCGCTGGCTGATCCCCACGGCCGAGGTCTCGCTCACCAACCTCATCCGCGAGCAGATCACGCCGAGCGAGGAACTGCCGCTGCGGCTGACGGCGCTGACGCCCTGCTTCCGGTCGGAAGCCGGCGCGTCCGGTCGGGACACGCGCGGGATGATCCGGCAGCACCAGTTCTACAAGGTGGAGCTGGTCTCGATCACCGCGCCGGAGGAGAGCGAGGCCGAGCACGAGCGGATGGTGGGGTGCGCCGAGGCGGTGCTGAAGCGGCTGGAGCTGCCGTTCCGGACCATGCTGCTTTGCGCCGGCGACATGGGCTTCTCGGCGCGCAAGACCTACGACCTGGAGGTCTGGCTGCCGTCGGAGGGGCGGTATCGTGAGATCAGCTCCTGCTCCAACTGCGGGGACTTCCAGGCCCGGCGGATGGACGCGCGCACCAAGGCGGCGGGCGAGAAGGGGACGCGGTTCGTCCATACCCTCAACGGCTCGGGGCTGGCGGTGGGCCGCACCCTGGTGGCGGTAATGGAGAACTACCAGGACGAGGATGGCCGGATCGCCATCCCGCAGGCGCTACAGCCCTACATGGGCGGGGTCACGCACATCGGCGGGAAGGCGTGAGAATTCTGGTCTCCAACGACGACGGCATCCATGCCGCGGGGCTGGCGGCGCTGGAGCGGATCGCCAATGCGCTGACGGACGACGTGTGGGTCTGCGCGCCGGAGTACGAGCAGTCGGGCGCCAGCCGGGCGCTGACCCTGGCCGAGCCGGTGCGGGTGAGGAAGCTGGGGGAGCGGCGGTTCTCCACCACGGGAACGCCCACCGACTGCGTGATGCTGGGCATCCATGAGCTGGTGAGCGGCAAGGCGCCGGACCTGGTCCTGTCGGGGGTGAACCGGGGCGCCAACCTGGCCGAGGACGTGACCATGTCCGGCACGGTGGCGGCGGCCATCGAGGCCATGGCGCTAGGGGTGCCGGGCATCGCCCTGTCGCAGGCCGGACACGACCCGGACGACGCCACCTATGCGCCCGCCGAGGCCTTCGCGCCGGGGATCATCAAGCGGCTCATGGAGATCGGCTGGCCGGCCGGTGTGGTGATGAACATCAATTTCCCGCATCTGCCCGTGGACGAGATCACCCAGGTGGAGGTCACCCGCCAGGGTTTCCGCGACGTCCATATCCGCCACGCCGAAAAGCGCACCGACCTGCGCGGCCGCGAATACTACTGGATGGGTTTCCGCCAGGAGCGCTCGACTCCGGAAGAGGGGACCGATCTGCGCGCGCTCTACGAGGGCCGCATCTCAGTGACCCCGCTGCATATCGACCTGACCCACGCCCCGGCCATGCACGACCTGCGCAAGGTGTTGGGCGGGGCGCCGCCGAGGGTTTGAGGATGTCCGAACCCGACGACGACACGCCCGAGACCCGCCTGGCCCGCCTGGTGCTTTCCTTGCGCTCGCAGGGGGTCAGCGACGCGGCGGTGCTGAACGCCATCGAGACCACGCCGCGGGAGATGTTCACGCCGGACCTGTTCAAGGAGCGGGCGTTCGAGGACTCGGCCCTGCCCATCGCCTGCGGCCAGACCATCAGCCAGCCCTACATCGTGGGCCTGATGAGCCAGGCGCTAAAGGTTGAGCCGCGCTCGCGGGTGCTGGAGATCGGCACCGGCAGCGGCTACCAGACGGTGATCCTCTCCAAGCTCGCCCGGCTGGTCTACACGGTTGAGCGCTATCGCACCCTGATGCGCGACGCGGAGGCGCGGTTCCAGGCGCTGGGGCTCACCAATGTCATCACCCGCTTCGGCGACGGCGGCGAGGGCTGGGCAAAGCAGGCGCCTTTCGACCGCATTATGGTCACGGCCGCGGCGCCGGATGAGCCGAAGGCTCTGCTGGCGCAACTGAAACCCGCCGGAATCCTGGTTGCGCCCATTGGCAAGGGGCCGGTCCAGAGCCTTCGCCGCTATGTGGGCGACGGCCAGGGCGGCTTCACGGTGGAGGCGCTGACGGATGTCCGGTTCGTGCCGCTCCTCGATGGGGTGGCGCGGGAACTCTGAACGGAACGGTTTGGGTTGGCCCGGGCGTCGGCGATCCAGCATCATCTCCCGACGCCCCGAATTGATTCTCTCTCCCGCGGAGCGGCGATGACGCACTTCTTCCCCCGATCGGCCCTGGTCCTGCTGGCGGCGAGCGCTCTCAGCGCCTGCGCGAGCGACCTGCGCCCGAATTTCCCGATCGTGGCCTCGTCCACCGCTCCGCCGCCGCCCGCCGTCGCGCCGCCGCCACCCGTGGTCACCGCCCCGCCGGTGGCGCCAGTGGAGCCGCCGCCCTATGTCGCGCCCGCGCCCTCGGCGGTGGAGTCGCGGGTGCTGGAGCCCCTGACACCGGCCCCGCCCAGGCCGGAGCCCGCGCTGGCCCCGGTTCCCGCCTATATCCCGCCGCCGGTCGCCGCGCCCCGGGCGTCGCCCCCGCCCCCGCCGCCGGCCATGCAGACGGTCACCCGGCGCTCGGTGACCGGCCGGGTGGTGGAGGTCGACGGCAAGCCCTCGGTCTATGAGGTCAAGTCCGGCGACAACCTGGCCAGGATCGCCGCCAGGTTCGACACCACGGTGGAGCAGCTGGCCAAGGACAACGGCCTGAAGTCGCCCTACCGCCTGCAGCCGGGCGACAAGATCGAGCGGCCGGGCAAGCCGGCGAAGGCCTATGTGGTGGGCTCGCAGGACACCCTGTCGGCCATCGGCCGGCGGTTCTCGGTGAGCGTGGAGGCCCTGCGGGCGGAGAACGACCTGTCGCGCAACGCGACCCTGCGCTCCGGCCAGCGGGTCCGGCTGCCGTCGGGCTACCGCGACCGCGGCCCCATCGTCACCACCACCCAGGTCGAGACCAACGAGGCGCCGCTCGCGCCGCCGCCCACGACCAGCGCGCGGCGTCCCTCGCCGCCGGCGGAGCCGGCGTATGAGCCGGAACCGAGGCCGGTCACGTCGGAACGCACGGTCACCGGGCGGGTCATCACCGTTCCCGGCCGGGCGACCAGCTACAAGGTGCAGAAGGGCGACTCCCTGACCCGGGTGGCCGACAAGCTCGACACCACGGTCGAGCAGCTTTCCAAGGATAACAGGCTGAAGGCGCCGTACCGCCTGCAGCCCGGCCAGACGCTGAAGGGGCCGCTGGGCGCCTCGTCCAAGGCCTATGTGGCCAACGGGCCTGACACCTTGGCCGGCGTCGCCGAGCGGTTCTCGGTGAGCGTGGAGACCCTGCGGCGGGAGAACGGCCTGTCGCGTCGGGCCACGATCCGCGACGGCCAACGGCTGAAGCTGCCGAAGGGCTTCCGGGACAAGGGGCCGGTGGCGATCGCCGTGCGCCAGCCGGCCTACGAGCCGCCCGCGCCGGTGCAGCGGCCGGCGACTCGGCCCGCTCCCGCTCCCGCGCCATCGACGCCGTCGTCGCCGCGGCCCTATGCGCCCTCGACCATGCCGCCGCGTCCGCCGGCCGTGCCGCCCGCCGCGCCGGTCTCGGCCCCGCCGCTGGCGGACGCCCAGATATCGCAGCTCGGCCGGGGCCGGTTCATCTGGCCGCTGCGCGGGGACATCCTCTCCGACTTCGGCCCGCTGGCCACCGGCCAGCGCAACGACGGCGTCAACATCCGCGCGGCGGCCGGCGACCCCGTCAGGGCCTCGGCCAGCGGCGATGTAGTCTATGCCGGCGACCAGGTGCCGGGCTTCGGCAACCTGGTGCTGATCAAACATGCCGACGGCTGGGTGACAGCCTACGGACATCTGGGCCGCGTGGACGTGAAGATGCAGGACAGGGTCAGCCAGGGGCAGCAGATCGGCCAGGCCGGGTCCAGCGGCGGGGTCGCCGAGCCTCAGCTGCACTTCGAGGTCCGCTATGCCCCGTCGCCGCTGGAACGGGCTCGGCCGATCCAGCCCGGACTGGTGCTGCCGAGATAGCCGAGGTTGTGGGGGACCGGATGAGCGACACCGCAGCCCGCGGCGGCTTCTTCGCGATGCGCGACGGCCTCTATGTGCCGAGTGCGGTGCAGGACAGCCCTTGGGAAGTCGGCTTCCAGAACGGCATGGGTATGGGCGGGCTGCTGATGCACCTGGCCCACCACGCCGAGACGCCGGCGCCTATGACGCCCGCGCGGATGACCATCGAGATCCTGGGCCAGCTGCCGCACAAGCCGTTCGAGGCCTATGCCGAGGTGGTCCGGCCAGGCAAGCGGATGCAGATCGTCGAGTCCACCCTGGTGAGCGACGGCAAGATCGCCGCCCGCGGACGGCTGCTGCGCATCCGCAAGGCGGAGACCCCGGTGCTGGAGGGCGACCCGCAGAGCTTTCCCCCGCGCGAGGGGCTGGGCCTGCGGCCGCCCAATTTGCGCATCCCGGCCCTGGCCGAGGCGGTGGAGATGCGGCTCGACAAGACCGCGCTGCGGGACCAGGGGCACGGCCGGATATGGTCGCGGCTGAAATGGGACGTTGTCGAAGGCCAGGAGACCGCGCCGATCGTGCACGCGGCCATGCTGGCGGATTCCGGCAGCGGGGTGTCCAACCCCAGCGACCGGGCGAAATGGATCTCGCCGAACCTGGACATCTCCCTGCACTTCACCCGCGAGCCGGTGGGCGAGTGGCTGGTCCTGGAGGCGCGCACGACGCTGGGCGGGGAGGGCAGCGGCCTGGTCAACATGGTGCTGGGGGACGAGCACGGCGCGTTCGCCCGCGCCCACCAGTCGCTGTTCATCGGCCCGCTCGGGCCCAAAGGTCGAGCGCCACCCCCGGCGCCTCCCGCCGGAAGCTAGAGCGGCAGGGGTTTTCCGAGCTCGCCGGCCAGGTCGCGGATGAACTGCCAGGCCACCCGGCCGGAGCGGCCGCCGCGCTGCTGGGCCCATTGCAGGGCGCGGCGCTCCAGGTCCCTGGTCTTCAGGCCATAGCGCGTCGCGTATCCGTTAACCGCCTCCAGATAGGCCGGCTGGTCCATGGGCGGGAAGCCGATCCACAGGCCGAAGCGGTCGGAGACGCTGACCTCCTCCTCGGCGTCCTCGGCGGTGGCGATCAGGCC
>CANJKG010000009.1 GCA_947474775.1 Caulobacteraceae bacterium
ACGATCATCATCCCGCCCGGCGCGATCAGGCGGGCGCAGTCGCGCAGGTAGGCCCCCGGGTCGGCCACGTGCTCGATGACCTCCATGTTGAGGACGACGTCGAAACCCTCCCCCTGCCCCGCCGCCAGCAGGTCCTCGGCCGTGGCGCAGCGGTAGTCGACCGTGACGCCG
The DNA here is from genome assembly GCA_947474775.1 of Caulobacteraceae bacterium. GTDB lineage: Bacteria > Pseudomonadota > Alphaproteobacteria > Caulobacterales > Caulobacteraceae > Phenylobacterium. The sequence continues at coordinate 172 of CANJKG010000009.1, forward strand.
GCCTCCTGGGCGTGGGCGGCGGCTATGCCGATGTTGCGTTCCGAGGCGTCGACGCCGGTGACGGCGAAGCCCAGGCGGCTCATGGGCTCGGAGAGCAGGCCGCCGCCGCAGCCGATGTCCAGCAGGGCGAGGCCTTCGAAGGGGCGCCGCTGGGCCGGGTCGCGACCGAAGCGGTGCAGGGCCTGGTCGCGGATGAAGCCCAGGCGGACGGGGTTGAACCGGTGCAGGGGCGCGAACTTGCCGCGCGGGTCCCACCATTGCGCGGCGATCCTCGAGAACAGCTCGACCTGGGCGGGGTCTATGGAGGAGGCGGACGTCATCGGCCGTTCTTATCGCAAGCCTGCGCGCATTGCAGCCGGCGCGGGTCGCCGCTAGAAGGTCGCGCCTTTTGGAAGCTTTGGGGGTTTTGCGCGGCGTGTCCCGGCTGGTGATGAAATTCGGCGGCACGTCCGTGGCCGACCTGGAGCGCATCCGCCGCGTGGGCCGGCTGGTGGCCGCCGAGGTGGCGGCCGGCCACAAGGTCGCGGTGGTGGTCTCGGCCATGGCTGGCAAGACCAATGAGCTGGTGGCCTGGACCGACGGCGCCGGCGCCGCGGCGGCGGGCCTGCCGGCGTCCGACGACGAATACGACGTGGTGGTGGCCTCCGGCGAGCAGGTCACGGCCGGGCTGCTGGCCATGACGCTGCGCAACATGGGGATCCCGGCGCGATCCTGGATGGGCTGGCAGATCCCGATCATCGCCGACGACGCCCACGGGCGCGCCCGGATCGACGACGTGCCGCCGGACAAGCTGGCCGCGGCCATGGACTTGGGCGAGGTGGCGGTGATCGCAGGCTTCCAGGGCGTGACCCGCGACGGGCGGATCGCCACCCTGGGCCGGGGCGGCTCGGACACCTCGGCGGTGGCGATCGCGGCGGCGGTGAAGGCTGTGCGCTGCGATATCTACACCGACGTGGACGGGGTCTACACCACCGACCCGCGCATCGAGGCCAAGGCCCGCAAGCTGGCCAAGATCTCCTACGAGGAGATGCTGGAGATGGCGTCCCTGGGGGCCAAGGTGCTGCAGACGCGGTCCGTGGAGCTGGCCATGGCCCAGGGCGTGCCGGTGCGCGTGCTGTCGAGTTTTGTCGAGCCGGGGGAAGCTCCCGGACAGGGCACCATCGTGTGCGACGAGGAAGAGATCATGGAAAAGCGGATCGTGAGCGGCGTCGCCTACAGCCGCGACGAGGCGAAGATCAGCCTGTTCGGCCTGCCCGACCATCCGGGCGTCTCGTCGGAGATCTTCGGGGCCCTGGCCGACGCCAACGTCAACGTCGACATGATCGTCCAGAGCCACGCGCGCAGCGAGGGCGCGGCCAACATGGAGTTCACCGTGGGCAAGCGCGACGCCGCCCGCGCCGTGGAGATCGTCCGCGCCGCCCAGCCGAAGATCGGCTTCGAGGACGTGGCGGTGAACGAGGACGTGGCCAAGGTCTCGGTGATCGGCGTGGGCATGCGCAGCCACACCGGCGTGGCCAAGACCATGTTCGGCGCCCTGGCCGAGAAGGGCGTCAACATCCAGGTGATCTCCACCTCCGAGATCAAGATCAGCGTGCTGATCCACTCCGACTTCACGGAGCTCGCGGTGCGGGCGCTGCACGCCGCCTACGGACTGGAGCAGCTGTAGGCTGAGCGGCCGCCTATAGGTCGAGGCGATACGTCCGTGAGGCGGCGGCGCTGAAGAGGTCGCGTTTCTCGTCTGACGAAGCCCCCGCGACGATGCGCTTGAAGGCGTTCCAGAGGACGGCGTAGCTCTGGCCGGCGCGGTCGGCGGGGAAGTCGCTCTCGAACATGGCGCGGTGGGGGCCGAAGGCCTCGATGCAGGTCTCGATGTAGGGGCGGAAGGCCTCGGCCACGTCCTGGGAGGACGGCGGCTCGGAGCGTTTGTGGAAGTCGAAGGCGAGGCTGCCGAAGCCCAGGCCGCCCAGCTTCACCGAGACGTTGGGACAGGCGGCCACGGCCTTCACGGCGGCAGCCCAGGCCTCGAACGCCTCCTTCGGATGATCGGCGTAGGGGCCGATGCGCAAAGGGCCGCCGCAGTGGTCGAGGACGATGCGCAGGTCCGGGAAGGCGCGAGCCAAGTCGACGGCGTCCTGCAACTGGGACTGGTAGAGCCAGGCGTCGAACACCAGGTCGCGCTCGACGATGCAGGCGATCCCCCGGCGGAAGGCGGGATCGCCGTAGAGGCCGAGCGGGGCGGCGGTGGGCGCAGCCTTGACGCCCGGATCGCGGGAGGCGGAGTGGCGCAGGCCCTGGAAGCGGGGGCCGGCGATCTCCAGGTGGCGGTCGATGACCTCTCCGGCGCGGTCTCCGAGCAGCATGTCGGCATAGCCCACGATGGCGGCGCAGAGCCTGGGGCCGCCACGCGCGGCGGCGGCCTCGGCGACGCCCACGACGTATTCCGTCTCGCCCAGCGGGCGCAGATCCTCAGGGCCCTCGGCAAGGTAGCGGGTCTGGGCCTGGACGTAGACGGTGGCGACGATGTTTTGACCGCTGCCCACGTCGGCCTGCAGGTCGGCGGGCAGGTAGGGGAAGCGCGGCGGCTCCCACAGGTGATGGCAGGCGTCGATGATCGGGAGGTGCGGCTCGAGGACCGGCTCGCGGCGGCGGTCGAGCCAGGCCAGGTCGGGAATGGCGACGCTGAATTCGCCGGGCGCCTGGCCCTCGCACAGTCGCAGCAGGTCGTGGTGGGGCATGTCGTTCAATTCTCCCTCGCAGCTGTAAGCCGCCAGGCCGCGCCGACGCCCAGCAGGGCCACGGGGACGGAGGCGGCGAAAACCCAGACGGCGGCGGCCTGGGCGGTAGGGACGGTGAGGCCGTGGGCGAAGCCCAGGAGGTTGGCCAGGGCGGCCGAACCGGCCGCGCCCACCGCCGCGCCGGTGATGCGCACGGTGTTGATGGCCGCCGAGCCGATGGCCCGCTCGTCGCCCGGCAGGGCCGCCAGCAGGGACTGGGCCATGAAGGCCCAGGACAGGCCGAAGCCTATCCCCATCAGGCCCCCGCCGGTGATCACGGCGGCTAGCGGCCAGTCCCTGAAAGCCAGGGCGCACAGCGCCAGCCCCGCGGCCACACACACCGCGCCGATGCGCATCAGGCGGTTCGGCCAGGGCCCGGTGAGATGGGAGACCAGGAGGCCCGCGACGGTCCAGCCCACCGCCTCGGCGGCGATCACATAGCCGGCGAACAGGGCCGAGTAGCCGCGCAGGGTCTGCAGGATGGCCGGGCCGTAGACCGAATAGCCCATGGACGCCGCGGTCAGCAGGAACATGGCGGCGTAGGTGGCGCCCGGCACGGTGGCCAGGGCGCCAGAGCCCAGGGGAAGCAACCTGACCCTGGCGCGCGCATCGAGGCGCACGGTCCACAGCAAAACCGCCACGCCCGCGGCGGTCAGGGCGGCGGCGGGACCGAAGCCGCCCATCACATCGGCTGCGCCGATGGCGCAGACGGCCACGGCGATCAGGCCGAGCTGGCGCCAGGCGATCCCCTGCCCGCCCTCGTCGATGCGATCGCCCGGGAGCATGACCAAGGCCGCGAGGCCGACGCCGAGGCCCTGGATCGCGAACAGCCAGAACACCCAGGGCCATGCCCCGGCGTCGGCGAACAGGCCGCCGATCAGCGGGCCGACCAGGGTGGCGATCCCCCAGACGCCGGTGATCGCCGCGTAGACCCGGGCCACCAGCCGGTCGGGAAACAGGACGCCGATGGCCACCGAGGCCAAGCCGGTAACGAGACCGCCACCGACACCCTGGAGCAGGCGCCCGGCCAGGAAGGTCCACATGTCGGGGGCGGCTGCGCTGAGCAGGCAGCCGCAGGCGTAAAGCCCCGCCGCCACGGCCATGGAATTGCGCAGGCCGAACCGCTGGGCCATCAGGCCGGCGCCGGCGCCGGCCAGGACCGAGCCCAGCAGATAGCCGGCGGTGGCCCAGCCCAGATAGGCGAATCCGCCGAGCGCATGGCCCACGCTGGGCATCAGGGTGGTGGTCACCAGAGCGTCGGCGGCGTTGAGCCAGACGCCCAGGCAGATCAGGGCGAACCTGGGCAGGCGCCCCTCGGCCAGGACATCGCGCCAGCTGCCCGGTGGCGGAGCATTAGGACTCATTCGGCCATCCTAAACACCGAATGGGTGGCGCAGGCTCTTTCCGTCTGCGTGCATCGGGATAATGCTGCTACAGGCCGCTTTTCAGGGAGGTGACGCCGACCATGCCCGCGCCGAGCGTAGCCATTCGTGGACAGCGGAGCCTGCTGCGGCAGATCCGTGAGGCGCTCGCTGGCGGCGGCCCGGCCCAGGCCCGTCTCGACATGGTCGCCTCGATCATCGCGCGCTCGATGGTGGCGGAGGTCTGCTCGCTCTACATGCGCCGCGCCGGCGGCGAGATGGAGCTGTTCGCCACCGAGGGCCTGGACCGCAGCGCCGTCCACGTGACGCGGATGAAGCCCGGCGAGGGCCTGATCGGCGAAATCATGAAGGTGGGCCGGCCGCTGAACCTGGCCGACGCCCCGGAGCACCCGGCCTTCTCCTACCGCCCGGAGACCGGCGAGGACCCCTACCACGCCTTCCTGGGCGTGCCGCTGCTGCGCGGCGGGCGCGCCATCGGGGTGCTGGTGGTGCAGAACCGCACCGAGCGCGTCTATTCCGACGACGAGGTCGAGGACCTGCAGATCGTCGCCATGGTGCTGGCCGAGATGGTGGCCGGCGGCGAACTGATCACCGAGGATGAGCTGAAGGGCGTCGAACTCGCCCCGCACAAGCCCGAACGCCTGATCGGCACCAAGTTCTCCGAGGGCCTGGCCTATGGGGTGGCGGTGCTGCACGAGCCGCCGCCGGCGCCCTCGCAGCTGCTGTCGGAGGACGCGGCGGCGGAAGAAGCGCGCCTGGACGTGGCGATCGCCGCCCTGCAGGCGCAGATCGACACCATGCTGGAGGGCCAGCACGGGCTGGTGGAGGCCTCCTACGAGGTGCTCGACACCTATCGGATGTTCGCCCACGACGGCGGCTGGAACCGCTCGCTGGTGGACGCGGTGCGCAACGGGCTGACCGCCGAGGCCGCGGTGGAGCGGGTGCGCTCCGAGCACCGGGCGAGGCTGGGCCAGGCGCGCGATCCCTACCTGCGCGAGCGGCTGCACGACCTGGAGGACCTCAACGACCGGCTGCTGCGGCACCTGTCCGGCGACGGCCACGTGGCGCGGGAACTGCCGGAGAACGCGGTGCTGATCGCCCGCAACCTGGGGCCCGCCGACCTGCTGGAATACGACCGCACGCGCCTGCGCGGCCTGCTGCTGGAGGAAGGCTCGGCGGCCAGCCACGCGGCCATCGTCGCCCGGGCCCTGGACATCCCCTGCGTGGGCCGGCTCGACGATCTGCGCAACCGGGTCTCGGAGGGCGACCCGGTGGTGGTCGACGGCGAAACGGGCGAGGCCTACCTGCGTCCCCGGCCCGACATCATCAAGTCGGTCGAGCAGCGGATGGAGATCCGGGCGCAGCGGAAGGCGGAGTTCGCCAAGCTGCGCGACACGCCGGCCTTCACCCGCGACGGGACCAAGATCACGCTCCTGATGAACGCCGGCCTGGAGGTCGACCTGGACATCCTGGTGGAGGCGGGCGCGGAGGGCATCGGCCTGTTCCGCACCGAGTTCCAGTTCATGGTCGCCGAGGAGATGCCACGCTTCAACGCCCAGACGGCCCTTTACGAGCGGGTGATGGACGCGGCGAACGGCATGCCGGTGACCTTCCGGACCCTCGACCTGGGGGGCGACAAGGTGCTGCCCTACATGGAGGCCGAGCGGGAGGACAATCCGGCGCTGGGCTGGCGGGCGATCCGCATGGGCCTGGACCGCCCGGCCCTGCTGCGCCTGCAGCTGCGCGCCCTGATCGCGGCCGCCAAGGGCCGGCCCCTGCGGATCATGTTCCCGCTGGTGGCGACGGTGGACGAGTTCCGCGCCGCCCGCGACCTGGTGGACCACGAGGTGGCCTGGGCCCAGCGGCGGGGTCGCCAGGCGCCCTCGCGGCTGGAGGTGGGCGCGATGATCGAGGCGCCGTCGGTGCTGCTGCACCTGGACGCGCTGCTGCCCATGACCGACTTCGTCAGCGTCGGGACCAATGACCTGATGCAGTACCTGTTCGCCGCCGATCGCGGAAATCCCCGGATGTCGGACCGCTACGACCCGCTGTCGCCGCCGGCGCTCAGGGCGCTGGACATGATCCAGAAGGCCTGCGCGGAGACGGGCACGCCGGTCTCGGTCTGCGGCGAGATGGCCGGCCGGCCGCTCGAAGCCTTCACCCTGGTGGCGCTGGGCTTCAGCCGGCTGTCGATGCCGCCAGCCGGGGTGGGACCGGTCAAGCAGATGGTGCTGTCCTGCGATCGCGAAGCCGCCCGGCGCGGCGTCTCGCCTTTGTTGAAAAGCAGCGCCGGATCGGTGCGCAACGAAATCGAGACCCTGGCCCGTAAAATCTACTTGGCGATCTGAAGACAGGCAGGCTTCTCGCGACCGAATACCGAATTGAATACAAGAGCGATGCGTGTTACCCGCTGATCAACTTTGAAATTCCCGTGAGCCATGGGATTGGACGGCGCGGCGATGAGAAATTCGCGGCGACGGGTTGGGGGTGGGAGTGGTTACGCCGCTCGATACCGGCCGGATTACTCAGCTTAACCGTGGCGAGCGCCGCGGCGGAGCGCCCGGTCCTGTTCCGTCACTGCATTCGGAAGCCGACCTGGGCAAGGCGCTCCGGGCCGTGCGCGAGCACCGCCGCCTGAGCGTCGAGGACGTGGCCGAGGTCACCCGCGTGCGTCGGGTCTACCTGGCCGCCATTGAGGACATGCAGCTGGAGAAGCTGCCGTCGCGCCCGTTCACGATCGGCTACATCCGCGCCTACGCCAATGCGCTGGGCCTCGACGCCGACGCGGCGGTGGACCGGTTCAAGGCCGAGGAGCCGGTGCTGGAGGAGCCGCTGCGCGCCCCGGTGGGCGTGGGCGAGACCCGCGACCCTCGGCTGATGGCCATCGTCATGGGCGCGGTGATCATCGTCACCGCCATCGTGGTGTGGAACGTGGCCCAGCGGATGATGGCGGAGAATGCGCCGCCGCCGTCCACCGCCCCGGCGGACATGGGCGCGCCGCCGCGCGCCGACCAGGACGGGCCGGTGTCGCTGGGCGCTCCGCTGCCGCCGCCGGTGGAATCCACGACGCCCGCCCTCTACGAGACGCCCGGCCTGGCCGCCGCCGGCGCCGACGGGCACGGCAATGTCGCCCCGCCGGGCCAGGTCAACGTCAAGCCCACCGACCATGTGCCGATCGACCCGGCCACCCTGCCGGCCATCTTCCAGGCCAGCGGCAAGGTCTACGATTCCGGCGCGAACCCGCCCTCGAACGTGACGCTGCAGGCGCTTCGGGCCTCGTCGCTGATCATCCGCGGCTCGGACGGCTCGGTCTATTTCGCCCGCCAGATGGCCAAGGGCGAAGCCTACCGCGTGCCGCAGGTGGGCGGGCTTGTGGTGGAGGTGACCGACCCCGAGTCCTTCCAGGTGTTCGCCGGCGGCCTGTCGCGCGGGGTGCTGCCGGGCGCCCAGGTGGCGGCCGGCAAGCTGGACCTGCCGATCGAATAGGCCGTCAGCGGCAACTGCCGATCCCGCCTTCAGTTTGTCATCGCGAGCGCCTATTTTCCCGCCCATGACCGCTCAGGACCACACCCACCTGCGCCCCTGGCGGGCGATCCAGCGACGGCCGTCGCGCAAGATCCGCGTGGGCGCCGTTGAGGTGGGCGGCGACGCGCCGATCACCGTCCAGTCGATGACCAACACGCCCACGGCCGACGCCCAGGCGACCATCGCCCAGGTGCGGGCGCTGGAGGAGGCCGGGGCCGACATCGTGCGCGTGTCCTGCCCGGACGAGGACTCCACGGCGGCGTTCAGGGATATCGTCAAGGCCTCCCGCGTGCCGCTCGTGGCCGACATCCACTTCCACTACAAGCGCGGGATCGAGGCGGCGCAGGCCGGCGCGGCCTGTCTACGGATCAACCCGGGCAACATCGGCAGTCCCGCCCGCGTGAGGGAAGTCATCCAGGCCGCCCGCGACCACGGCTGCTCCATGCGCATCGGAGTCAACGCCGGCTCCCTGGAACGCGATCTCTTGGAGCAGTATGGCGAGCCCTGCCCGGCGGCCATGGTGGACAGCGCCCTGCGCCACGCCCGCATCCTGCAGGACCACGACTTCCACGAGTTCAAGATCAGCGTGAAGGCCTCGGACATCTTCATGACCGTGGCCGCCTACCAGCAACTGGCGGAGGTCATCGACTGTCCGCTGCACCTGGGGATCACCGAGGCCGGGGCGCTGCGGACGGGGACGGTGAAGTCGTCCATCGGCATGGGCGCCCTGCTGTGGGCCGGGATCGGCGACACCATCCGGGTGAGCCTGGCGGCCGATCCCGTCGAGGAGGTGAAGGTCGGCTTCGACATGCTGAAGTCGCTGGGGCTGCGGCACCGGGGGGTGAACATCATCGCCTGTCCCTCTTGCGCGCGTCAGGGATTCAACGTGATCAAGACGGTGGAGACCCTGGAGGCCCGGCTGGCGCACGTCTCGACGCCGATCAGCCTGTCGATCATCGGCTGCGTGGTGAACGGGCCGGGCGAGGCGCTGATGACCGACATCGGCTTCACTGGCGGCGGCAAGGGCGCGGGCATGGTCTATGTGGCCGGCCGGCCCGACCACAAGATGGACAACGAGGCCATGGTCGACCACATCGTGGGGCTGGTGGAGGCCAAAGCCGCCGAGCTGGCGGCCGCGGAGGCGCTGGAGGCGGCGGAGTAGGCGTCAGCTCCGCGAGAAGGTCCCCGGCGTCAGGGCCGAGCGGCCGCCGTCCACCGGCAGGATCACCCCGTTGATGTAGGACGCCTCCTGCGAGGCCAGGAAGCGCACGGCGGCGGCGACTTCGTGCGGCAGGGCCGGGCGGCCCAGCGGGGTCTGGCCGGCGAGCGGACGGAAACGGGGGTCATGCTCCTCCCCCGGGTTGGCCATCATGGCGCGGGCGACGCAGTTGACCCGGACGCCCTGGGCCCCGAACTCGGCGGCCATCACATGGGTCAGGGCGGCGATCCCGCCCTTGGCGGCGGAGTAGGAGGGGACCGTGGGATTGCCCAGGGTCCCGTCGATGGAGCCCACGTGGACGACGGCGCCGTGGCCCGCGCGCCTGAGCAGCGGGAAGAAGGCGCGGCAGACGAACACGGCGCCCAGCAGGTTCTCCGAGACCACCCGCCGCCATGAGTCCACGGAGGACTCCAGGATCGAGGCCCGCTTGATGGTCATGGGCGAGACGACCAGGACGTCGGCCTGGGCGCACCGCCCGGCGACGGCGTCCAGGGCCTCAGGATCGTCGAGAGGGGCCGTGAAGGCTGTGGCCTGTCCGCCCTCGCCGGCGATGGCCGCGCACAGGGCCTGCAGGGCGGCGGCGTCGGAATCGATCAGGATGACCTGGGCCTGATGGCGGGCGAAATCCAGCGCCACGGCGCGGCCCACGTCATTGACGGCGCCGTGGATCACCACGACCTTGCCCTTGAACTCCATGCGTGCCTCCCATGTGACTTCGGGAGCTTACCTCGCTTGCGTAGGAGGGGGCGACAGGCTTAGCTCCCACTCACAACGGGAGAGAAACAATGTCCGCAGACGGCGCCTGGAAGATCACCATCGCCACGCCCATGGGGCCGCAAGAGGTCACCGCCCACATCAAGGTGGACGGGTCGAGCTTCACCGGCCGCACCGAGAGCGCCATGGGCTCGCAGGACATTTCGGGCGCGGTGGACGGCGACACGCTCACCTGGAGCGCCGACATCACCAGTCCGATGCCGCTGACCCTGGACTTCACCGCCAAGGTGGCGGGCGATTCCATGACCGGCACGGTGAAGCTGGGGATGTTCGGCAATTCCACCATGACCGGGGTCAGGGTCTAGCGCTGACCCTACCTCCGGCGAGGCGGGACCACGTCGGCGAAGGAGCCGAACGACTTCCAGACCGGCTCGACGGGCGGGGTCTCGGCCTTGGGGATGTAGGCCGACGGCTCCAGGCCCTGGGCGGTGGGGACGTAGCGCGGGCAGTTGGGGAAGATGTCCACCGGGGTCACCCGGATCAGCAGCTGGCCGCCCGACATGTCGGCCAGCAGGGGATCGTCGGACACCACCTGGGCCCGGCCGTTGACCCGCAGGCGTTGCGGCTTCTCGCCCATGGCGATGAACAGCAGGCCCACCCATGGGTTGACGGTGATGTTGCCCAGGGACTTGAACATGCCGTTGCCGTCGTAGTCGGGGAAGGCCAGCAGGTCCGGCGCCACCACGCGGGCGAAGCCCGGCGCGCCGCCCTTGAACGAGCAGTCGGGGTGGCCGTCCGCGTCGGCGGTGGCCAGGAAGAAGAAGCCCTGAGCCTGGATGAAGGCGGCGTCGTCGTCGGTGAAGCGGTCGCGGCGCAGGCGTTCCTCCAGCCGGTCGGCCAGGGCGCGGCTGCCGAAGGCGTCCTGCAGCCTGCGATTTCCCTCGTGGTACATGGGCCCCTCCTCTCGCGGCGGTTTGGCAAGCGGCCGTCCTGAGGCTAGAGGAAGCTCCCCTTCCCTTGCGGCGTAAAGACCCTTGCGACTTCCCCAGGCCCGGCTCGATCAGGTGCTCGACCGCTTCCGCGAGATCGAGGCGCGCATGGGCGCGGCCGCGGACGGGGCGGAGATCGTGCGGCTGTCCAAGGAGCACGCCGAGCTGAAGCCGGTGGCCGACGCGGTGCTGGCCCTGGAGCGGATTCGTGGCGAGGCCCCCGAGCTGGAGGAGATGGCCGCCTCGGGCGACGCCGAGATGGCCGCCTTGGCCCGCGACGAGCTGGAGGCGCTGAAGGCGAAGCTGCCGGCGCTGGAGCACGAGGTGGCGCTGCTGCTGGCCCCCAAGGACCGCGATGAGAACGCCTCGGCGATCCTGGAGGTACGCGCCGGCACCGGCGGCGACGAGGCGGCGCTGTTCGCCGGCGACCTGTTCCGGATGTACCAGCGCTATGCCCAGACCCAGGGCTGGCGGGTGGAGATCGACAGCCTGTCGGAAGGCGACGCCGGCGGGTTCAAGGAGATCGTGGCCTCGGTCACCGGCGACGGGGTGTTCGGGCGGCTGAAATTCGAAAGCGGCGTCCACCGGGTGCAGCGGGTGCCGGAGACCGAGGCCGGCGGGCGCATCCACACCTCGGCGGCGACGGTGGCGGTGCTGCCGGAGCCGGAGGACGTGGAGATCGACATCAAGGACGGCGACATCCGCATCGACACCTACCGCTCGTCCGGCGCCGGCGGCCAGCACGTGAACAAGACCGACTCGGCGGTTCGCATCACCCACCTGCCGACCGGGATCGTGGTCACCTCGTCGGAGAAGTCGCAGCACCAGAACCGGGCACGCGCCATGAAGGCGCTGAAGGTGAAGCTCTACGACCAGCAGCGCGAGGCGCTGGACTCGGCCAGGTCCGAGAGCCGCAAGAGCCAGGTGGGGTCGGGGGACCGCTCGGAGCGCATCCGGACCTATAATTTCCCGCAAGGGCGGGTGACCGACCACCGCATCAACCTGACGCTCTACAACCTGCCCAAGGTGCTGGAGGGCGAGGCGCTGGACGAGGTGATCAAGCCGCTGATCGCCGAGGACCAGGCGGCCAGGCTGTCGGCGCTGGAGGACGAGTTCGGGTAGGGGAAATTCAAACTCTTGGGCGGACGGTTCTTCATCCCGCAGAAAGCCCTATCGCCCTCCACGCCTCAGACCACACCGGAGCCACATAGCGTAGGAGCACATAGATCCAGGTGATGCTGAGCACTGAATGGAGAAAGGTGGTCAGCGGAAAGATCCTGAAACTTGCCGGTATGGCGAGGAAAAAACTGAGTACCTCTCCGCCGAGGAAACCAGCGAAGGCTTGGCCACCAACATCCTTTGGATTGCCTGTAACCAGCTCAAAGAGGCCAAGAATCAGCGCGAAAACGAGAGCGCTTGCGAAAGCTATGGCGCGATAGCGAAGCAGCAGGCTTAGCCTCAGCAAGCAATCTGACGTCCACGTCCGCGTTCTCTCCCCAGGAGTGTAGAAGCCCATCCGGGCAGGGTATCATCGGATCGTCCGCCATCCACCGAGGGTGTGTGGAAACGCGGTGGCGCGGACTTCGAAGTGTTTGGTTGATGGCCGCTCTGTGAGGCCGGAGGTTGGAGATGACGGTTCGGCGCGAGGCAAACAACGCCTTCCTCAGGCCCGCATCGCCGCTATCAGGGGCTGGACGCCCAGGATGGCGATCATCCGCTTCAGATTGTAGGCCAGGACGTGCAGGCTCATCTCCGTTTTGACCTTTTCGAGCGTCCGGGTCTTGAAGTGCGTCGCCCCCATCCAGGCTTTGAGCGTGCCGAAGGTGTGCTCGACGGTAGCCCGGCGGATGCGCATGGCGTCGGGCTTGAGGTCCAGCCTGGCCTGCATGGCCTCGATCACCGCCTCGTGCTCCCAGCGGGTGACGCGCCGCTCTTTGCTCGGCGTGCACTGGGCTTTCAGCGGGCAGATCCTGCAGCTCGACAGATTCCAGTAGCGATGGAGCGTCTGGCCCTTCTCGACGGTCGTCATGCGGCGCGCGAGCACTTCTCCGGCCGGGCAGCGGTAGATGTCCTGCTCTGGGATGTAGACGAAGTCCTGCTTGCCGAAGCGGCCGTCGGCCTTGGCGCCTGACGTGAGCGGCTTGGGCACGTAGGGCGTGACGCCCACAGGCTCGCAGGCCAGCACCTCCTCGCCCGAGAAGTAGCCGCGGTCGGCCAGCGCATCGAGGCTTTCGACGCCCATCTCCGCCCTGGCCTGCGCGCCCATGTTGGCCAGCTGATCGCGGTCGTGGCCGACGTTGGTCACCTCGTGGGCGACGATCAGATGGTGCCTGGCGTCCACCGCCGCCTGGACGTTGTAGCCCACCACCGCAGTTCCCTTGCCGCTGGTTCCCATCGTCCGCGCATCTGGATCCGTCAGCGATACCTGCCGGTCAGGCGCAGCGTGCACTTTCACTTCAAGAGCCTGGAAGTCCTTCATCTGCTCGCGCAGCGCCGCGATCTTCTCCTTCAACCGCACGCCCTTGGTCTCGGCGATCTCGCCGTCGTACCGGTCGGCCGTCTCCAGCGCGGCCATGTAGCGTTCGATACTCGCCTCAACCTGCTCCATCCGCCTTTGGATCGAGGCGCGGCTGAAGGCCTTGTCCGGCGCGTTCACCGCCTTGAACTTGCTACCGTCGATCGCCGCCACCGCGTGGGCGAAGAGCTCCAGCCGCCGGCACAGCGCGATGAACTGCCGGCAGGCCGCGCGGATCGCCGGGCCGTTGTCGCGCCGGAAGTCGGCGATGGTCTTGAAGTCCGGAGCCAACCGGCCCGTCAGCCACATCATCTCGACGTTGCGCCCAGCCTCGCGCTCCAGCCGCCGGGTCGAGGCGATCTGGTTGATGTAGCCGTAGACGTAGATCTTCAGCAGCAGACCCGGATGGTAGCTCGGCCGGCCCGTCACCTCCGGCACGACGCCCGCAAAACCCAGCACCTTCAGATCCAGCTCGTCGACGAACACGTCGATTACCCGAACCGGGTTCTCCTCAGAGACGTAGTCCTCAAGATATTCCGGGAGCAGCGTGCCCTGACGCCGGTCCTCCCCCTCGACAAACCGCTTCATCCCGGCCCCCGAAGCTGATGTTCAGGATTCTAGGCTGCTTCGGGGTTTTCACACAGGCTCCACCCGTTCCGCACCTTCGACACAGCGCCCCCCAGACGCCACCGGCCCTTAAACCTCATGGCGGCCAGCTTGCCTTTACCTCCCCCGTGAAGCGGCGGGAGGTCAGACCAGCTGGTACTTGGGGTCGTTGATCTGCACCAGGATGCCGTCGGGGTCTTCGATGTAGAGGCCGGTGAGTTCCTTGGCCTTCGAGCCGGGGCCGGAGAACTTGAGGTCCTTGCGGGGTTCTCCGTAGAACTTGATGTCGGGGTCGGCGGCGCCGATGGGATTGGTGCGCAGATAGGACTTGTGGTTCGGGAACCGCTTCTGGACCATCTCCAGCGCGCGTTCCGGGCCGGGCCAGTTGGTGACGCCGACGGCGAAGTGGTCGATGCGGCCCGGCGTCTTGCCCACCGAGAAATCGATCATGCTGTCGCCGATGCGGGTGTCGTTCCACTGGGAGTCCACCCACAGTTCCGCGCCGACCAGCTCCTCGTAGAACGCCCGCGACCGCTTCAGGTCGGCGACGTGCAGGGTGACGTGGTTGAGGATGGAGCCCTTGAACACCGGCGCCGGGGCGGCCGGCTGAGCGGCGGAGGCGGTGGGCGCGGCGGCGGCGGCGGCGACCACTAGGGCCTTGATGAGGTCGCGCCGGCCGATCTGGCCCTCGTCGTAGAGGCTCACGAGATTTTCGAGGTTCTTGATCATTGCGGTGTCCTCCCTGCCCGGCTTGGGATAACCGGTTCGGGTCAGACTATTGCCGCTGGGAAACTCGCCCGCTAGTCGAGTCCCTGAGCATTTCAGCGACAGCAGCATTTGGGGGAGGGGCAAGTGACGGACAATCCTCACAACACCAAGGGTTACGCCCCGTTGGAGGGCCCCTACGACATCGGTGTCGGCTATGGGCTGATAACCCTGGTGGAACCTCATCCGGGCCACGAGCTGGCCTACAACCGCTGGTACGAGCAGGACCACTTCTTCTCGGGCGCGTTGATGCAGCCCTACCTGTTCTCCGGCCGGCGCTGGGTGGCCACCCGAGACCTGCAGCTGCTGCGCTATTCGGACGAGGCCGGCGCCACGGTGCTCGATCCGATCACCAGGGGTTGCTACCTGGGCACCTACTGGATCGTGCCGGACCGGATCGACGACCACATGCTGTTCACCCGCGCGGCGAACAACCGCTGCGCCGAGGATGGGCGCAAGTTCACCGAGCGCACCCTGGTGTTTTCCGAGTTCCAGGAGTGGGCGACGTCGATCTACCGTTCCGAGAGCGTGCCCAGGGACATCTTCGCCCTGATCAATCCCTGTCCGGGCCTGGTCCTGGAAGTGGTCGACGCCCCGGAGCCGGAAGGCCGCGACAGCCTGGAGAAGTGGCTCGTGGAGGAGCATCTCCCCTCCCGGTTACGCGCCCCCGAATCGCCCGCCGAGCTCGCCATGGTGTTCCGCACCAACCCGCCGCGGAAACACGCCTCGCATGTCGCCAAGGACTGCAGCAACGGCGGCCGGCGCCTCACCATCCTGTGGTTCCTGACCCGCGATCCACGGGAGAACTGGTCGAGCTTCTTCGGGCCGGAGGGCGCCCTGGTCGCCGCCGGCGGCGCCGGCCGGCTCAGCCTCATCGCACCGTTCATCCCGGCCAAGATGGGGAGTGACCTCTACGTGGACCAGTTGCGCTAGCCGGATGCCCGATCATGCCAAAGGCGAGCCCTCAGACCCGGAACGGCGAGACGTCACCTCCGCCTACAAGGGATATGTCCTCGTCGTCCTGACGCTGGGCTACGTCACCAACTCGGCCGATCGGAATGTGCTGGCCGTCGTCCAGGAACTGCTGAAGCAGGAGTTCCATCTCGCCGACTGGCAACTGGGCCTGCTGGGCGGCCTGACCTTCTCGCTGTTCTATTCGATCCTGGGCATTCCGATCGCCCGGCTCGCCGAGCGCGCGAGCCGGGTCAACATCATCGCGGTGTCCATGCTGGTGTGGAGCGCGATGACCGCTTTCTGCGGCCTCGCCAGCTCGGTGGGCATGCTCGCCCTGTGCCGCCTGGGCGTCGGCGTCGGCGAGGCGGGGGGCACGCCGCCGTCGCACTCGATCATCGTCGACTACTTCTCCAAGCGGGCGCGGGCCGCGGCGCTGGCGGTCTATTCGTCCGCCAACTCCCTGGGCGTCATGCTGGCGGCCATCGCCGGCGGGTGGATCGCGACCCACTATGGCTGGCGCGAGGTGTTCCTGGCGCTGGGCGTGCCCGGGGTGATCCTGGCGGTGCTGGTGAAGCTGACCGTCCGCGAACCCCAGCGGCCCCGACTGGCTGAGGGGGAGAGCGTGCCGTCCTTCCGCGCGGCGACCGTCGGCCTCCTGGCCAAGGGCACGTTCCGCAACATCGCCATCGCCAACGTGGTCGGCGCCCTGTGCTCGGCCGGCATCGTGCAGTTCACCACCTCCTATTTCATGCGCACCCACGAACTGCCGCTCAGTCAGGCGACGCTGGTGTTCGGCCTGGCGCAGGGCGTATTCGCCACCCTGGGCACGCTCAGCGGCGGCCTGCTGGCGTCACGCCTGACCAGGCGGTTCCCCGCCGCGGCGGGCTGGGTGTGCGCGGCGAGCGCGACCATGGCGGGGCTGGTCTACGCCCTGACCTTCAGCGGCCTGTTCGACGCCGCCGGCGTCGGCGTCTCGATCGCGCTCATCATGGCCGCGAAGTTCTTCCAGTACGGGTACATGGCCCCGTCCTTCGCGATGATGTACGCCGTCGCCCACGAGCGCAGCCGCGCCACGGCGATGGCGCTGATGCTGCTGCTGACCAACCTGTTCGGCGTCGGGCTCGGACCGATGGTGGTGGGCGCCCTGAGCGACATCTCGGCGGCGGTGGCGATGGGCGGCCACGGCCTCACCAGCGGCGCCTGCATACGCGAGCCCGCCGCATCGTCGGCGATCTGCATGGCGGCGTCCGCCGAGGGCCTCCAGCTGGCCCTGTTGATGACCAGCTGCGCCTTCCTGCTGGCCATGGCCTTCTTTCTGCGGGCCACGGTGCACATGCGGCGGGAAAGCGCCGGCTGATGATCGACGGGCGAAAAGTCCTGATCACGGGCCACACGGGCCAGGTCGGCTCCCGTGTGGCGGGGTTCCTGGCCCTGCGATGCGAACTCTGGGGGCTGGCGCGCTATTCGGCGCCGGGTTCCCTGGAAGCCGCCGAAAAGCTGGGCGTCAGGCCCCTGAAGGGCGACCTGGGCTCCGGCGAACTGGATGGAATCCCCGACGGCCTGGACTATGTCATCCATTTCGCCGCCAGCACCTATCCGGCGACGCACGAGGAAGGCCTCACCCAGAACTCGGACGCGTGCGGATTCCTGATGCATCGCTGCCGCGAGGCGAAGGCCTTCCTGCACGTCTCCACCACGGGCGTCTATTCCCGCAATCCCGATCCCCACCACCGCTACCGGGAAGACGACCCACTCGGCAGCCAGACGGACTATGCGCCGTTCTACGGCGGCACCAAGGCGGCGGGCGAGGCGGTCGTGCGCGCCTTCTCAAGGACGCTCGGGCTTCCGGCGACCATCGCGCGGATGAACGTGGCCTATGGCGGGGCGCAGGGGGACGGCGGCCTGCCCGGAAAGCTGCTCGACGCGGTGCTGAAAGGAGACCCCGTCCGCATCCCCAAGAGCTACCCGCGCCTGCAGATGCCGATCCATGAGGACGACATCGCCCGGCAGGTCGAGCCGTTGCTGGCGGTCGCTGAAGTGGGCGGCAACATCGTCAACTGGAGCGGCGACGACGTGGTCAACGTCGAGGACATGGCCCGCTACCTGGGCGAACTGACCGGCGTCGAGCCGAAGTTCGAGCGCACCGATGACGGGCCGGCGAAATCGCAAGGGGTGGTCGATACGACCAAACGCATGAGCCTGATCGGGCCCTGCCGGGTGGACTGGCGGGATGGGTTTCGACGGATGGCGCAGGCGCGCACCGCCCGCAGGCCCATCAAGTCCTAGGCGGCCTCGGCCTTCCAGCGGAAGGTGGCCAGGGGCTGGACGAGGACGGTCTGGCGGTGTTCGCCGCCCAGCCACACGACGCCATCCTGGCAGCGCAGGACCTGGAAGATCGGCATGCCGCCGGCGTCGACCGAGACCATGTCGCCCGGGGCGACGGCGTCCTCGTCCGAATGGTCCAGACGGACCCACTTGATGGCGCTTCCCATAACCAACTCTCTCTGTTCGTCCTCCGCCCGCAAGCGGATGGACGCACTTTGAAGGCGGCGCCCTGAGCCCGGGGTGACCCGGTCTGTCAGGCGCCGTTCAGCTGACATACGGAGCAATTCCCCTGGCGGTTGCAGGGATGCGTCATCCCGGCGCCGGGGTGCGGCGCCGAAGACGCGCCGGAGGGCCGGCCCTGCCCCTTGCCGCTGGCCATCCCTTACGGCACTCAGGCCCGATGCACGCCCGCATCGCCGCCATCTGCCGGTATCCGGTCAAGGGCTTCACCCCTGAGCACCTGGCGGCGGTGGACCTGGCGCCGGATAGGCACTTCCCGTTCGACCGGCTCTATGCGGTGGAGAACGGGCCCAGCGGCTTCGATCCCGCCGCGCCAGTGTTCACCCCGAAGCAGAAGTTCACGGTCCTGGCCAGCCTCCCGCAGGTCGCCAAGGCGCGCACCCGCTACGACGAAGGCTCGGGCGTGCTGTGCGCCAGCGCGCCGGGGGTTCCGGACTTCGCGGGGCGGCTTACCGAGGCGGCCGGCCGCAAGGCCTTCGCCGTCTGGCTCACGGCGCTGCTGGGCGACGAGCTGCGGGGGCCCTTGCGGGTGTTCGAGGCGCCGGCCGCCTTCCGATTCACCGACCATCCCCAGGGCCAGGTGTCGATCCTCAACCTGGCCAGCGTGCGCGACCTGGAGGCGCGCACCGGCTGGACCATCGATCCGCTGCGGTTCAGGGCCAACCTGCTGGTGGAAGGCTGGCCGGCGTGGGTGGAAAACGACTGGACGGGACGCGCCCTGGAGATCGGCGCGGCCCGGGCGCGCGTGCTGAAGCCCATCGTGCGCTGCATGGCCATCCATGTGGACCCCGAGACCGCCGTCCGCGACCTGGACCTCACCCGCGCCCTGTTCGACAACTATGGGCATATGCTCTGCGGCCTCTATGTGAACATCATGGGTGCCGGACGTGTTGCATCCGGAGACCTGATCGGCGAAGCGAGGGGATGACCCTGAATCTCGTCCAGGCCTGGGGGATGGCCAAGAGCCGGCTGCAGGCGGCCGGGCTGGCCGGGCCGGTGATCGACGCCCGCCTGCTGGTGGAAGCCGCGGCCGAGGCCACCCGGGTGGACATCGTCACCGACCCCTACCGCGCGCTGACGCCGCAGCAGGAGGCGACGCTCGACAGCTACCTGGCGCGGCGCGAGCAGCGCGAGCCGGTGAGCCACATCCTGGGGCGCAAGGGGTTCTGGAAGATCATGCTGTCGGTGACCCCCGACGTGCTGACCCCGCGCCCGGACACCGAGACGGTGGTGGAATATGTGCTGCGCGACTTCCCCGAGCACGCGGCGTGGTCGGTGCTGGACCTGGGGGTCGGCTCCGGCGCCATCGTGCTGTCGATCCTGGCCGAGCGGCCGGCGGCGCGGGGGCTGGGGATCGACATCTCCGAGGACGCCCTGGCGGTGGCGCGGGACAATGCGGCGAGCCTGGGGCTGGCGGGGCGCCTGGCCCTGCTGCGCGGCGACTGGACGGCGGGGATGCCGGACGACCAGTTCGACCTGGTGGTCTGCAACCCGCCCTATATCGCCAGCGCGGTGATCGAGACCCTCGAGCCGGAGGTGCGCGACCACGAACCGCGCCTGGCGCTGGAGGGCGGCGAGGACGGGCTGGACGCCTATCGCCTGCTGGCGCCGGAGATTCTCAGGGTGCTGAAACCTGGCGGGCGGTTCGCCGTGGAGATCGGCTACGATCAGAAGGAGCCGGTCGAGGCGCTGTTCCGGGAGGCGGGCGCGGCGGGAGTGCTGACGCTGCGTGACCTGGCGGACCGCGACCGTGTTGTGGCGGGCTCGAAAAAGCCCTTGGAAAAACCCGCCTGACTCGCTACATCAAGGCTGGTCTCCACCCAAATCGTCGGTGTTGCAGGTGATGCGCCCCCTCCAGGGACGTGCCCCGCCTCGACAGGCGGAACGCTTCTAAAAAAGCCTCTCGCTTATGACTTCCGGGCGGAAGACGGGGAACCTAGCGTCTTCAACACCCATTCCGGGACATCCCTGGGAAAACGCTGTGAAAAGGCCTAGCCAGGCCGCTCCAGAAAGAGCCAATCGGTCACGACATAATGAGAGATTTCAAGGGTATGAAGCGCCAGCGCGGTCGTAACCGCGGCGGCGGCGGCGGCGGCGGCGGCGGGAAGCCCCAGCAGCAGAACGCCAACCGGGCCTTCGATTCCAACGGACCTGAGGGTGTGAAGGTGCGCGGCAACGCGCAGCACGTCTTCGAGAAGTACCAGCAGCTGGCGCGCGACGCGACCACCGGCGGGGACCGGGTTCTGGGCGAGAACTACCTGCAGCACGCCGAGCACTATTTCCGCCTGCTGCGCGCCATGCAGCCGCAGCGGCCGGCCAGCGAGATCCTGGGCCGGGACCATTTCTCGTCCGGCTTCGACATCGACTTCGAGGACGAAGGCGCCCAGGCCCAGGCTGAAGCGGCCGACGAGGCCGCCGCCGCGCAGGCCGAGGCCGGCGGGGCGCCCGCCGAGGAGACCGTGGAGGCCCGCGACCGCAACGGCGGCTGGCAGCGGGACGATCGTCCCCGCGACGACCGCCCGCGCGACGACCGGCTACGTGAAGATCGGCCGCGTGAAGATCGGCCGCCTCGCGACCGGGACCGGCAGCGGGACGACCGCCAGCGCGGCTGGCAACGGGACGACAGGCCCCGTGACGACAGGCCCCGTGACGACAGGCCCCGCGACGACAGACCGAGGGAAGACCGCCAGCGTGACGACCGTCCTCGCGACGAGCGCCCCCGGGATGAGCGTCCCCGCGACGACCGGCCGCCCCGGGATCGCGACCGCCAGGACCACCGCGAACCCGCAGCCGCGCCGGAGGTGGTCCGCGAGGAGCGCCCTGCCCGCAGGGAGCGCCCTGCCCGCGAGGAACGCGCGGTGGAACGACCCGGCCACATGCTGCGCGACGCCGAAGGCGGCGAGAGCCACGCCCCGGCCTTCCTGCAGGTGCGCGCCGAGCCCGCTCCCCCCGCCGAGGACGCGCCCGCCCGCAAGCCGCGCCGCGCCCGCACCCCGCGCACCTTCGAGGGCGCGCCGCCGGAGAGCGAAGACGCCTAGAAGCGGTACCCCAGCCCGAGCCGCACATTGCGGCCGGGCATCGGGGCGATGTCCTTGAGGAAGGAGGCATGCTCGCGCGCCTCCACGTCACCGGCGTTGCGCACGTCCAGGAACAGCTTCAGGCCGGGTTCGGCGGGGACAGGCCGGACGCTGAGCGAGGCGTTGACCATGGTGAAGCCGTCCGTCGCGATCTCGGATGCGGCCAGCCGGTCCTGGCCACCCACCCGGCGCACCTCCAGGGAGCCGGTCCACCAGCCGCCCTCGAACACACCCCGCCCCGTCACCGACCAGGGCGGAATGCGGACCGCTGGGCCCAGGTCGGTCTGGCCGTGGACATAGTCGGCGGTGGCCTCGAGCCGGAAGCCACGCTCGCCCTCCTCCCACACCTGGAAGGAGGCCTCGGCCTCGGTCCCATAGAACTTCGCGCCCGTCTCCACGAACCGGAACACCTGGAACCCGGACTCCGCGTCCTCAACTCCCGTGGGGACCAGATCGATGAAGTTGGCGTATTTCACCGCGAAGCCGTGCAGGTCCATGGACCAGGGACCGGCGCCATAGTGGATGGTGGCGTCCAGCGAATAGGACACCTCCCGGCCGATGGCGGCGTCGCCGATCTCGTAGGCGGCGGTGGCCGGGTGCGGGCCTTCGGAGAACAGCTCCTCCTCGGTGGGCGCGCGGCTGGTCCGCGACCCGCTGACGCCCACGAACCAGCCCTGCGCCGGCCGGGCGAACAGACCGAGCGACGCCGAGACGTTGGTGAAGCTCCGCTCGCCCGCCACGCTGTCCAGGTCGCGGCTGTCGAGCCGCAGGCCGCCCTCGACGCCCCAGGCCTCCCGATCGAGCCGCTGCAGGGTGAACACGCCCAGTTCGGTGATCCGGGTCTTGGGGATCAGCGCCTCCTCGCCGATGGCGTCGAAGTTGCGGCGCAGGCCCTGCACGCCCAGCGCCCCCTGCCATCCGTCCCGGTCGCGCTGGACCAGCTCCATCCGTCCCTCGTAGCCGTCCGAAAGGAAGGTGGTGCCCGGATCGGGTCCTTCGAACTCGGTATGCTTGTAGTCGGCCCAGCCGCCGGAGACCTTCAGCTTGTCGAAAGGCCCGAACTCCATGTCGAGGCCGCCGCGCGCGTCCACCCGGGTCTGCTGCAGCTCGATATGCACCTCCTCCTCCACAGCGCTGCCATAGCTGGAGTCCGTGTGCTTGATCGCCAGCCCTCCCCAGGCGTTCCCGACCACCCGCGAGACGCCGCCGCCGAACGCCTTCAGGTCGGTGTAGGTGTTGACCACCTTGGCGCCGGACTTGGACGGCCGCGGCAGGCCATCCAGGGCCGCGAGCCGGTCCGAGATGGGATCGACCGGAATGCTGTAGTCGCCGGTGTGGCGCTTCATCCCGTCCAGGGTCACGGTCCAGCCCCCGCCCACGCCGGCCTTCAACGCGCCGGAGGCCTCGCGTCCGTCATCGACGGTGGAGACCGCGCCCAGGGCCCGGCCGTGGACGCCGGCGTGGTAGGTGTCGGCGATCCGGTCGTCGATGATGTTGACCACGCCGCCGATGGCGGAGCCGCCATAGGCCAGGGCCGATGGGCCGCGCAGCACCTCGATGCGCTCGGCCTCCTGCGGGTCGCTGGCCACCTGGTGGTCGGGCGAGAGGCCCGAAGCGTCGATCATGCCCACGCCGTTGGTGAGCACCATCACCCTGGGACCGGCGAGGCCGCGGATCACCGGGCGGCTGGCGCCGGGCGAGAAGGCGCTGGAGCGCACGCCGGGAAGACCGGCCAGGGCGTCCCCGAGGCCGGAGCCCGACGCCAGGTCCAGCGCGTCGCGCCGGAGCACGTCGACGCTGGTGGTGGTGGAGTCCAGCGAGACCACATAGGGCGCGGCGGTGACCACGACCTCAGCCACCTCCTTGGGGGCTTCCTCAGCCCGCGCCGCAGAGGCCAGCGCGGCGCAGGCCGCCGCGCCGAACCAGAGTGTCAGTCTATGGGACATCCAGCCCTCCGCTGAAGCGTTACAACATAACATGTCTGTTATGAGATAACATAACGAGCGGTCAAGAGGTCGTTGCAGCCGGGCCGCGCGAGGGGTTAATTGAGGTCATGACAACGGCATGCCTGCACGAAAACGGGGCACATCCTAGCCTGAAGGGCCAGGCGATGCAGCGCGCCCTGGGCGCGGCGGAGATGCGTTGCGCCCAGGCTCAGGAACGGCTCACCGATCCGCGGCGCCGCGTGCTGGAGCTGCTGCTGGGATCGGACGGCCCGCTGAAGGCCTATGACCTGATCGCCGCCTATGGCGAGGCGGGCGAACCGGCCAAGCCGCCGACGGTCTATCGCGCCCTGGAGTTTTTGGAGCGTCTGGGGTTCGCCCACCGCATCGAGAGCCTGAACGCCTATGTGCCCTGCCGGCTGGACGCCGACGGGCACAGCGCCGCCTTCCTGATCTGCGAGTGCTGCGGGGCGGCGGAGGAGTTCGAGCCGGACTTCACCGCCCAGTTCGCCGCCGCCGCGCACGCCGGCTATACGGTGCGCGCCGTCACCCTCGAGGCCCGCGGCGCCTGCGCCGCCTGCCGGAGATGACGGCGCGCCGCCTTACCAGAAGGCCAGGCTGACCACGTCCTCGACGCGGCCGGTGAAGCGGTCGACGAGGATGGCGTCGGACCCCACCCGGACCCAGTCGTAGCCCAGAGGCGGCCGGGGCAGGCCGTAGTTCCAGTAGTCGACGATCGTGTAGTCGTCGCCGTACCAGCCGCGCGGCAGCATGTCGCCGAAGCTCCAGGCGCGGACGTAGAAGCCGGACGGCGGGCGCCAGGCGTGGGCATAGCGATAGCGCTGCGGACTGCGCCAGCCGCGCTGGTTGTCGCCGCGCCAGTTGCGGAAGGCGGACCCGTCGCCGCGCCTGTCGTTGTCCCAGCGGCGGTCGTTGTCGCGGCCGGCGCGGTCGCCACGGCCATCGCGACCGTTCCAGTCGCGGCCATCGCCGCGGCCGTCGCGGTCTCCGCGGAAGCGGTCGGTCTGCTGGCGATCGGCCCGCGGGGTCGGGGCGATCTGGGCCGCCGGCGGCGTGGGCGCGACCTGGGCCTGTTCACCGCCCGGGTTCCAGCGCTGACCGCCGCCATCGCGGCGGCGTCCGCCCCGGTCGCCGTCGTCGCGGCCGCGTTGGCCGCCATCGGCCTGGCCGAGGTTGCGCTGGCCACGGTCGCCCTGGTTCCAAGTGCGCTGGCCCTCGGCCTGGCCCTGGCCCTGGCCCGGGCCGAAAGTGCGCTGGCCGCCCTCGCGGACCGCGCCCTGTCGTCCGCCCCCGTCGCGTCGGCCTTCGCCGCGATCCTGGGCCAGAGCGGCCGGGGCTGCGGCCGCCATCAGCAGCAGCGCCAGGCCCGCGGTCATGGTCTTCTTCATCATCGTCATCCCTTCGGCCGCACGGGCCTTTGGACTGTCCCTTGGCTTCAGGCGTTACGCCTTCGCGCCTGAACCGCGCTTGAACGAAGCGCCCGCTCGCGCAAACTGTGGGCCAGCACAGGAATCGGCTCCCCATGACGGCAATGCCCCAGGACATCCTGGCCTTCTGGACCCAGGCAGGTCCCCAGAAATGGTTCGCGCACAGCGACGCCTTCGACGAGGTGGTGCGGCTGAAGTTCGAGCCCACCCATCACCGCGCCGCGCGGGGGGAATACGACGCCTGGGCCCTCACGCCGGAGGGCTCGCTGGCGCTGGTGCTGGTGCTCGACCAGTTCCCGCGCAACCTCTACCGCGGCTCGGCGCACGCCTTCGCCACCGACCCCAAGGCCCGCTCGGTCGCCCGTGCGGCCATCGAGGCCGGCCACGACAAGACTGTGGACCTGGCGCTGCGCAACTTCTTCTACCTGCCCTTCGAGCATTCCGAGGACCTGGCCGACCAGGATTTCGGCCTGGCGATGTGCGCCGAGGCCGGCGACGAGGAGGCGCTGAAGTGGGCCAAGGTCCACCGGGCGATCATCGCCCGCTTCCACCGCTTCCCGCACCGCAACGCCTGCCTGGGCCGCCAGCCCACCCGCGACGAGCAGGTCTTCCTGCAGGAAGGCGGGTTCTCGGGGTGAGCGACCTGGGGACGGCGGGCGTCCAGCTGTGGACGGGCGGGGCTCCCGCCATTCCCGAATCGATACGGAAAGGCGATTCTCCGAGGTGATGAACGCCCCCGTCGCCCTCGCCCCCTATCGGGCCGCAGAAGACCATCCGGAGCGACAGTACCTGGCGCTGCTGGCCGACATCCTGGCCAGCGGCGTGGAGCGGGGCGACCGAACGGGCGTGGGCACCAAGGGGGTGTTCGGGCGGCAGATGCGCTTCGACCTGGCCAGGGGCTTCCCGCTGCTGACCACCAAGAAGCTGCACAGGAAGTCGATCATCCTGGAGCTTCTGTGGTTCCTGCGCGGCGACACCAATGTGAACTGGCTGCGAGATCGCGGGGTCAGCATCTGGGACGAGTGGGCCGACGCGGACGGCGAGCTCGGGCCGGTCTACGGCAAGCAGTGGCGGTCCTGGACGGCGCCGGATGGCCGGGTGATCGACCAGATCGCCGGCGTGGTCCGCAGCCTGAAGACCAATCCCAACAGCCGTCGGCACATCGTCAGCGCCTGGAACCCGGCGGACGTGGACGACATGGCGCTGCCGCCCTGCCACTGCCTGTTCCAGTTCTATGTGGCGCCAAGTGAAAGTGGGGGCGGCCGACTCTCCTGCCAGCTCTACCAGCGCTCGGCGGACGTGTTCCTGGGCGTGCCGTTCAACATCGCCAGCTACGCCCTGCTGACCATGATGATGGCCCAGGCGACGGGGCTGGAGGCCGGGGAGTTCGTCCACACCCTCGGCGACGCCCACCTCTACCTGAACCACCAGGACCAGGCCCGCGAGCAGCTGTCCCGCGAGCCCATGGCCCTGCCCACGATGACGCTCGCGCCGAAGACCGACCTGTTCGCCTTCGACTATGAGGACTTCAAGCTGGAGGGCTACAAGCCCCACCCGGCCATCGCCGCGCCGATCGCGGTCTAGGACAGCAGATCCCGCTGAATTCCTGGGCAGACCCGAGCCCTCATCCGTTCTTCATCCGCATGTCATCCGGGCGTCATGCGCGATAGCTACCGATTATCCCTCAAGGTGCTGTTTCCGTGCGGATTTTCGTCCGTGTCCGGATTTCTCGAGGGGTCCCCATGTCCGTCTGGTTCAACGAATTCCACTACGACAACACCGGCACGGACACGGGGGAGTTCATCGAGATCGCGGGCACGGCGGGGACCGACCTCACC